>JBEANM010000016.1:0-14023 GCA_041165425.1 Verrucomicrobiota bacterium | reverse complement strand
CAACGTCTCCGCCCTGTCCGCGCCACCCAACTTTTGGATGAGTCCGGCCCCATTCCAGCCGCTTGGAGCCAAGCCAAGCTACTGCTCGTGCCCGGCCACTGCCCCGGCAGCCTCTGCCTGTACCTTCCCAATTCGGGTCAGCTCTTCGGCGGGGACGTCATCTTTGCCGATGGGGTCGGCCGTTGGGATCTGCCCGGGGGTGACCGGGACCAGCTCCTTTCCGGTATTCATAAAAAAATTCTTACCCTGCCTGAAAACACGGTGGTTTACCCCGGTCACGGCCCCGCCACCACCGTTGGCCGCGAAAAATCTTCCAACCTTTTTCTGAACGAATCGGCCTAAAGATCCGAACTCACCGCTCCCGGAATCCCAATCTTTATCTTAAACCAACTTCCCCTGGCTCCACGTTTTCCAACGCTCCAACAACGCCCTCGCCGCGCCTTGGGTGATGGTATCGTCGGCTTTCTTTCTTCCCTCCGCCCAGTCCTTCGCTTGACCGGATAGCCACAGGATCACCCCGGCGTTCCACACGACCGCATCCCGCACCGCCGCCAGGCCCGCTCCTTCCAACACATCGGTGATTTTGGCGGCACTTTGCTTGGCATCCCCCGCCTCCAGGTCCTGGGAAACACCCCGCGCTGCCGCGGACCGATCCTCCGTCAGATCAAAGACTTTTCCATGCAGACTCCCCCTCAACCGGCTCCTACCCAGCGGGGATAATTCCCCCAAGGGCGCACCTTTTTCATCCTCTCCAAAAATAACGGCAAAGGCCGGGCACCCCAGTCGCTCCAGGGCCCCCGCCAACTTCTCCATGTCTTCTTCCCGAAAGACCCCGATCATCCGCACTTCCGGCCGGGTCGGATTAACCAGCGGACCCAGCAGGTGAAACGCGGTCCGCTTGCCTTGGACGGCCAACGTCTTGCGGGCTCCCGCCACCCCGGCAAAGGCCGGATGGAAATTTGGGGCGAAAAGAAAAGCGCAACCGACCTGCCCCAAACAATCGGCCAATTCCCCGGCATCCCGTGCCGCCGCCACCCCCAGGACGGTCAGAGCATCCGCACTTCCGCTCGGCCGGGTCACCCCGCGGTTACCATGCTTGGCCACCGGCACACCCGCCGCCGCCGCCACCATGGCTGCCGCCGTGGATATGTTGACGATCGGACGACCTCCACCGCCCGTCCCGCAGGTATCGGCCAACGCTTGGCCCCCCAACCGCCCCGTCAACCCTGCCGGCTTGGCTTTCCCCAAAAAAGCCCGGGCCAATCCCGCCAGTTCGCTGGCTGTCTCCCCTTTGGCCGCCCAAGCCAACAAAAAATCTACTTTAGCGCTGTCCGCTACACTTGGATCGGCCAGTCCCGTGGCCAAATCCTCTGCCTCGAGGGCGCTCATCTCCCGCTGAAAACCGCAGCTTGTCGATTGCCTTCATGTAGGCCTCCATCGGCGAAATTCTTTTGGCCTCCAGATGGCCGGCAATGGCGTCATCCATCAACTGCATCCCCTCGGCCTTTCCGGTCTTGAGGACGTCGTTCAGTTTAATGGTGGCCCCCTCACGGATAATTGCCGCAACCGCGCTGTTGCCGATAAGGATCTCATTAACGGCCAGACGCCCCCCGCCATCGGAACGTTTCAGCAGAAGCTGGGCGCAAACCGCCCGGAGGGAATTGGCCAGCATCGTGCGGATCTGCTCCTGCTGGTCGCTGGGAAAGGCGTCGATGATCCGGTCCACCGTCTTGCGGGCGTTATTGGTATGCAGGGTCCCGAAGACCAGTAGACCGGTCTCGGCTGCGGTTAAAGCGAGGGCAATCGTCTCCAGATCCCGCATTTCACCGACGAGCACCACATCCGCATCCTCCCGCAAGGCTGCTTTCAGTCCCGCGGCGAAACTGGGAGTCTCGTTGGGCACCTCGCGCTGGGTAATCACGGATCGTTTGTTCGGGTGAACGAATTCGATGGGCTCCTCGATCGTCACGATGTGCCTTGGATACTTGGTGTTGATCGAGTCGATCACCGCCGCCAGCGTGGTGGACTTGCCCGAACCGGTCGGTCCCGTCACCAAAACAAGACCGGATTTGAAATTCCCAAAACTGTCGATCACCGGCGGCACCCCCAGCTCCTGCAGGGTCTTAATTTTGGTCGGAATGATCCGGAAAATCGCTCCCAGTCCATGCAGTTGCTTGTAGAAGTTGCAGCGGAACCGGTTCGCCTCATTCATCTCATACGCGAAATCCAAATCCCCGCTCTCCAAAAACTTTTTCCAGGCTGACGGCGAGCAGATGGGCTGGAGAAGGTGGACCATTTCCTCGCGCGTCAAAGGCTCCTCCCGGATGGGCATAACCTCCCCGTGCCGCCGGATTTTGGGCGGCTGGGTTTCCAGCAAATGCAGGTCGCTCCCCCCCTGCTCCACCAGGGTTTCAAAGAGCGCGTCAATGGGGTGGTTCATCGTTGTTGTGCTGCAAAGGCGGCGGCGAAGGCCTTTTTGTTTTCCGCCCGCCGGTACGCCTCCTCGGGCGTGATCAGGTCCTGATCCAACAATTCTTGCAGGCTGTCATCCATCAACCTCATCCCCAGTTTTTTCCCTGTTTGCATCACCCCGGGAAGCATAAAGGTTTTCGCTTCCCGAATCAGGTTCCCCACCGCCGGGTTGTTGACCAATACCTCCATCGCCAAGACGCGGCCTTTCCCATCCCTTCGGGGAATCAGTTGCTGGCAGATGATTCCCCGGAGGGATTCACTCACCATCGTCCGGATCTGGGCCTGCTGGTCGATCGGAAAAACATCCAGGAGACGGTCCAACGTCCGCGCGGCTGTGCTCGTGTGCAGCGTTCCCAGCACCAAGTGGCCTGTCTCCGAAGCCGTGATCGCCAGGGAGATTGTCTCCAGATCCCGCATCTCCCCCACCATGATCACATCCGGATCCTCCCGCAGGGAAGCCCGTAGGGCGCTTGAAAAAGATTTGGAATGAGCCCCGATTTCCCTTTGCGACACCTGACAACCCGCCGGGCGGAAAACAAACTCGATCGGGTCCTCCAGCGTGATGATGTGATCCTTCCGCTCCTGGTTGATGTGATCCATCATCGCCGCCAGCGTCGTGGACTTACCGCTTCCCACCGCTCCCGTCACCAGCACCAAACCGTTGTGGTAACGGGTCAAGGTCTTCAGGGTGGGAGGCAAGCCGAGTTCGTCCAAAGACCGCAGCCGCGTGGAGATTACCCGGAACACGGATTCCCAACCCCGGCGTTGCCGCACCACACTGGCGCGAAAGCGGGACAAACCAGGCACATCGTAGCAATAATCAATCGACCCGTGATCCTCGACCCGGGCGGCTTGCGGGGGCGTGAGAAAAGAGCGGGCGAGTTGCTCAGTTTCTTCAGGGCTCAACAAGCGGGCTCCCTCGCCCTCCAGAGGCGTCAACTGCCCGTGCAAACGGATTAAAGCCGGAGAATGTGGTCCCAAGTGCAGATCGCTGGCCCCGAACTGCACCGCCGCCTCGAGGTAGGCCCGGATCGCCGAGGTATCTTGTTCCACACCGCCCGCCGCCTGGCCAATCAGGTCCCGCAGGGTCTTCACATGCTCTGCCGGAAGAAGCTGCTGCTCCTCCATCAGATCCAGGGCCGCCACCGCCGGATTCGCCGCCAGAACAACCCGGACCTGCTCGACCTGCTCGGGGGTTACCCAACCCTGCTCGAGGCTGGTCGTCAGCACATAGTCATTGAACGTGGCGCTCATGTTTGGACGTCGAAAGCATCGCCCTTCTGGGTGAGGCGGGCAACTGGAACCCTGCCTTTGGTCTCCCGTGGATGGGGAAAAAGCCTTATCTTTCGGGCATGACCAAAGATGAGGCCGCTTCGGCTCTTCGGGAGATCGGCACGATCCTTGAGTTGCAAGGGGAGAATCCCTTTAAATGCCGGGCCTACCACGCCGCCGCCCGCACGCTGGAAACGGCTCCGGCCGACCTCGCCGAACTGGTGCGCTCCGACAAACTCGTAGAACTGCCCGGCATCGGCGAAGCCCTTCGGGAAAAAATCACCACCCTGGTGACCACCGGGAAGCTGCCCTATCTCGAAAAGCTCCGGGACTCGATTCCCGCAGGACTACTGGCGCTTTTGGACCTTCCCGGTCTGGGCCCCAAAAAACTCAAGGTGCTTCGGGACAAATTAAAGATCGAGTCCCGCGAGGCTCTGGCAGAAGCCTGTCGCGACGGTCGCCTTGCCGCCCTCGAAGGTTTCGGCGAGAAAACCGCCGCCAACCTTCTGGAAGCCATGGCTCGTCGCGCCGCCTACGGAAAGCTCCACCGATTGGGGGACGCCCTACCCGCCGCCCAAGCTCTCTTGGCTTACCTAAAAAAATGCCCGGCGGTGAAAAAAGCCGAGATTGGTGGCAGCCTTCGCCGCGGCAAGGAAGTCGTTAAGGACTTGGACCTCATCGCAACCTCCTCACGCCCCAAAGAAGTCATGCAGGCTTTTACCTCCGCACCCCAAGTGGAAAAGGTCGTAGCTCACGGTGAAACCAAATCGAGCGTGATTCTTTCCGGCGGCTTGCCCTGCGATCTGCGGGTCGTTCCCGCCGAGGCTTGGGCCACCGCCCTGGCCCACTTTACCGGATGCAAGGAGCACAACATCGCCATGCGTCAGCGCGCCATCGAACGGGGACTTCACCTCAGTGAATGGGGCCTCTTTCAAGAGGGGTCCAAAAAAGCCCTACCCTTAAAGGAGGAGAAGGATCTTCATCGGGCCCTCGGGCTGGAATACATGCCCCCGGAGATTCGGGAAGATCAGGGGGAAATCGCCGCTGCCGAAAAGAAGAAGTTGCCCAAACTTGTCACCCGCGAGGAAATCCGGGGCTGCCTGCACAACCACACGGGCGCCAGCGATGGCCAGGATACCTTGGAAACTATGGCGGAAGCGGCCGCCAAACTCGGGCTGGAATGGCTCGGCATCGCCGACCATTCCCGCTCCTCGTTCCAGGCCCACGGCCTTGATGAAACGAGGCTGTTGGCTCAAATCGAAGCCATCCGCGCCTACAATAAAACCAAGCCGGCCTGCACGCTCCTCGCCGGCACGGAGTGCGATATCCTCAAAGGTGGGAAGCTCGATTTCCCCGATGCGGTCTTGGCGGAACTCGATTACGTCATTGTCTCCATCCACGCCGGCTTTAGTTCAGACGAAAAGGACAACACCGCCCGCCTGATTCGCGCCATGGAAAATCCCCATGTGACCTGCCTCGGCCATCCCACGGGCCGGCTGCTCTTGGAACGGGAACCTTATCCCGTGAACCTTCCCAAGGTGTTGGAAGCCGCCGCCGCCACGGAAACCTGGATCGAATTAAACTGCAACCCGTGGCGCCTCGATCTCGACTGGCGCTGGTGGCACCGTGCCCGCGATCTCGGTGTTCTCTGTTGCCTCAACCCCGATGCTCATCAAACCGGCCACCTTCATTTTCTCGATCTCGGGGTCACCGTCGCGCGCAAGGGCTGGCTCCGGTCCGAAGACCTCGTCAATACCCGCACCCTCCCTCAACTCCGCAAACTCCTCTGATTCATCAGCGAAATCCGGAAACTACCTCTAGCCTACAGCCTGTAACCTGTAGCCTTTCTTAAACGTAAATCTAAACGTAAACGAACCATGTACTTCCACTCCATCGGCCTCGCGGTGCCCGACCGCTCCTTCGCCCAATCCGAAGTCCTGCAAACCCTGGAGACGGATGAAACCTTTGCCGGCTTAACCGAAAAATCCAAAAACCTTCTGCGCAAAGTGCTTTCCGGGAAAAACGGCATCGAACGGAGGCATCTTGCCTTGAAAGAGGTTCGGGAAGCTTTTGTCTTCCAGCCTGATGCCATGATGGCCCGTTTCCGGCAGCACGCTCCCGCGCTTGCCACCCGTGCTGGCCACCAAGCCTTGACGAAGGCCGGGCTTACCCCGGACAAGGTCGACGCGCTACTCATCACCACTTGTACCGGATACCTCTGCCCCGGCCTCTCCAGTTATGTGGCCGAGAGCTTGGGCCTCTCCCCTTCGGCCACCCTTCTGGACCTGGTGGGGCAAGGGTGTGGCGCCGCTCTCCCAGCCTTGGATCAAGCGGCCGCTCTGATTCAATCGGGAAGGGCCCGCCATATTCTGGTGGCCAGTGTGGAAATTTGTACGGCCGCCTCTTATCTGGATGACGACCCCGGCGTCCTCATCAGCGCCTGCCTCTTTGGTGACGGTGCCGCTGCCGTGCTGCTTGGCTCCCAAGCTCCCCCAGCGGGACCTGCCGTTTGCTGGACCGGGTCGGCCCGCCACTCGGCTCCGGAGCACCGTGAACATCTTCGCTTCGACCACCGCCGTGGGCTTCTGCGGAATCTTCTCTCGGCGGAAGTTCCCTCCCTTTCCGCCCAACATGCCCGCACGGTGTTCGATCGCGCCTGCGATCTCCACCGGCGCAAACCCGAGGAGGTAACCGGATGGATCTGGCACGCCGGCGGTCGTGAAGTCCTGCGCGCCCTTCGGCGGGAGTTTGGCCTGACGGAAAAACATACCGAGCCCAGCTCCTCGGTCCTCCGGCATCACGGCAACATGAGCAGCCCTTCCTGTCTCTTCGCTCTCGAGGCCGCCCTGCAAAATGGCGTGCCGGACGGCCTCTGGTGGCTCGCCTCCTTTGGCGCCGGTTTTTCCAGTTTTGGAGCCTTTCTCGAGGTGCGGCGTTGAAAGCCCGGCACCTTTCACCCGAACTTCTCGATAACCTCCCCGCCTCCGATCCTGCTGCGCAGGCCAGCCGGCGGGATCTCCAGCGCCTCCATCCGCTTCTGGGACAAGTTTCCCTTTGGACCCGATGGTTTTCCGAGAACTTTCCTGTCCGCCCCCCCGCTTCCTTGGCCGATCTAGGGGCGGGCGACGGCTTCCTCCTTCTTCAGGTGCTTTTGCGCTCCTACCCCCGGGGCGGGCAGGGAGCCCGGATCTACTTTGTCGACCGTCAACCCTGTGTGCCGGAGGCCACCCTAGCGCAACTCCGGCGAAACAACTGGTTACCAACCGTGGTGCCAGCGGAATTACCTGCTTGGCTTGAGGAGAGCCCTCCGCTGGATGCCGTGATCACCAACCTTTTCCTCCATCACTTTGGAGACGCGGAGCTTCGCACTCTTTTTTCCACAATCGCCACCAAAACAACTCTTTTTGCCGCGGCCGAACCACAGAGGAACTGGATCTCCCGCTGGGGTGCTCACGGTCTTGGCCTCCTGGGCTGCCATCCCGTCACCCGGCATGATGCCCGCGTCAGCGTGGAAGCTGGCTTTACCCGGCGAGAACTCTCCACGCTTTGGCCGTCTTCCGGCCCGTGGAAACTGCAGGAACAAGCCCACGGACCTTTCACCCACTTTTTTTGCGCCAGGCTTGAAGCATGAAGACGGTCGAGATTGTTGGCGGGGGCCTGGCCGGTCTCACCCTGGGACTTTGTCTCCGCCAAAAGGGTGTTCCGGTGAACCTTTTCGAGGCCGGCACCTATCCCCGGCATCGCGTTTGCGGGGAGTATTTAAGCGGCCGTGGACCTGAGCTTCTCGGCTCTCTTGTCTCACCCGAGAAACTCTCGGCATCCGGAGCGCGCCGCTCACTCGATTTACGCATGTACCGCGGAGCCGATTCCCTGCCCTCCCGACCCCTTCCCCAACCCGCTCTATGCCTCTCCCGGCACCGGCTCGATGCCCTCTTGGCCCGGGAATTCTCATCTTGTGGGGGGCAACTCCATTTGCAGTCCCGGCGAACCTCAGAAAAGGCCGAGGGGCGAGTGCTGGCCACAGGTCGCCGCCCAGCAGTCCAGGAGCAAGGCTGGCGCTGGATCGGACTCAAGGCCCACGCTTGGGATGTCTCGATCGACTCCGGCCTCGAAATGCATCTGACTCCACACGGCTACGTGGGACTCTGTGCGGTGGAGGAAAACCGCACCAATGTGTGCGGACTTTTCCGCACCCGGGAACCGGTGCCGGAGTTGGCTCGCGATTGGCGCCACTGGTTGGCTGGCGCACCTGGCTCCGCCCTTGCGACGAGACTGCACGGAGTCCGCTGGGATGAGGCCTCCTTCTCTGCCGTTTCCGCTCTGGCTTTAGCCCCCCGCCGGGCCGCCGAACAGGAGGGCGTGCGGGTGGGGGATGCCCTGACCATGATTCCGCCTTTGACGGGAAATGGCATGTCGATGGCGGTGGAAGGTGCCTGGGGAGCGGCGGAGCCGTTGGCCGCCTGGTCATCCGGGGATCTGGACTGGTCAAACTGCACTTCGCAGATTGCCGACCATCTCGATCGTGCTTTTGCCTCCCGCCTGCGCTGGGCGGAGGGGCTCCAGCAAGCCGTCCTTCACCCTTTGGGCCAATCCCTGGCTTGGCATCTCTCCTCACTCCTACCCTTCTTCTCCAGTCTGATGTTCCAAAAAACCCGCTAAAATCTACCTTTCGACATTGGGCAAAATATCGAAAGAAAATCGGAAAAACATCCCCCGAAAGGCGGGGAGTATTACTGCGCCGTAGAGGACTTGAACCTCTAACCTTCTGATCCGAAGTCAGATGCTCTATCCAATTGAGCTAACAGCGCCTGACGGTCCTAATTCTGCGCCAATTTCCGGGCCGCCGCCAGATCCAGCTTTCCGCTCGCCAACAGCGGTATCTTCTCCACCCGCTTGAACTTTTTCGGAATCCAAAGATTGGGCAACTCCGCTTCCCGCAAAGCCTTCTCCGCCTCCATCGGATTGAGGTCCACGCAATGCAAGACCACCAAGGACTCCCCTTTCTTCTCATCCTCCACCGCGGTCACCATCACCTCGAGCCCCCCCTCACCGCCCTGCCCCTGCTTTTTACACCACGCCGCCAGGTGCTCCTCCACGAGCCCATGCGGTACCATCTCCCCACCGATCTTGGAGAACCTCGCCCGCCGGCCCTCAATGAAAAGAAAACCTTCCTCATCCAATCGCCCGTAATCCGCGGAGTGATACCAGCTCTCCTGCAGCACCTTTTCCGTCAGATCAGGCCGACCAAGATACCCCGGGAAGACATTCGCCCCCTTGAACTCCAAAATCCCGGCTTCACCCCGCGGCAACACCTGGCGGCTAATCTCGTCCACCGTCCGCACCTCGATCCCGCCCAGCGGTTTCCCGACCGATCCCGACCGCTCCGCCCCCGGCACATTGACGGAAACCACCGGCGATGCCTCTGTCATCCCGTACCCTTCATAAACCTTTACGCCAATTTTCTCCTCAAACTCCTCCCGCAGCGACCCCGGCAGCTTCTCTGCCCCCGTTACCACCATCCGCAATCCTCCCAGCTTCTCCTTCCCCGCCCGGCGCATCAACGTCCGCAAAAAGGTCGGCGTGGTGACGACCAGCTCCACCTGATGGCGATGAATCACCTCCCCCAACGCATGCGGATCCAGTGGACTGGGATACGTCACCACCCTCGGTCCGCCCGTCAGCGGCCACCAGAGGGTCACGGTGAAACCAAAACTGTGAAACAACGGCAGACACCCAAGGAGCGATTGAATTCTCAGATCCCCCAGAACGCCCTCAATCTGCGCCAGGTTAGCCAAAAGATTCCGGTGCGTGAGCACCACCCCCTTGGGCTCACCCGTGCTGCCACTCGTGAAAAGCAGCCCCGCTTCCCGACCCCCACCTTCCCTTGGTACGCCCGCCGCCTGCGCCAAAACCCCGGCCGGTAACGCCACGACCATGAGGGACCAGAAAATCGCCGCTTTTTTCTCCTCCTTGAGCAAAACCGCCAGATCCAGCTTGTGCTCCGTTCGGGGAAAATGTTCCCCCACTTTTTCCTCCATCGCCCGGGCGGTGATCACCGTCCGTAGCCCGGACTGCCGCACGGCTGACTCCGCCGCCAGTCGACCTGACGTGAAGTTCAGATTCACCGGGGTCTTGCCCGCCAAAACACAACCCAGATTGGCCATGGTTCCCCCTGCCCCCGGGGGAAGGAGGATCCCAACCCGCTCCTCCGGCACCTCCCTCTTGAGCCGCCGGGCCAGGGCCAAGCCTGCCCCCAGCAAAACCCCGGCCTTGATCTTTCGTCCCCCCATCCCGGCATCGACCAGAACCAGCCGACTAGCCCCACGGGCCAATCCCCGCACGCACGCCCAACCGAGCGAACCCTCCGGCTGGATCATTCCGCAGAACGGATTCTTATTTGAAAAGGTTTTGGAAAAATCCGGCCGCTTCCTGGACCACGCCGGGAACTTCCATCCCAAAACCTTCCGCCATCTTCGTCACGTCCTGGCCCATTTGCCCGGCCAGTTGCGCCATGTTCTGGATCACCGCGGTGGTGGCCCGGGAACTGATCTCGTTGGAGATCTGGGCGGCGATTTCCGAAGCGGAGGCCCCGTTGGCTCCTCCCAAGTTGCTCATCCGAATCGTCCCCAGGTTCAAATTTCCCATTTTCGCGATTCCCGACATCCGCACATCCAGCTTCACATTATTCATCACGAGGGAAGCGATCCGGATTTTTGTCCCTTGATCGGCCTTACCCTTCTGGGGTCGCGAAGCCCGCTCATTCACCTGGGCTTTCAAGGCGTTCATGTTGTTTCTCTTGCCGCTTCCCTCAAACAGGATGGCGACGTCGTTGAGGTCCACTTTTTGCACACGGATCAACGGTCCGGTAATCGACTTGAGGTCCAAGTCCACCGTCCCTTTGCCGATCGCCAGCAACTCGTCCCGGCTAAATCCCTTGGGGTTCCCCAAGCGAAAATCCTTCAACTGCCCATCCCCCTTGGTCAGCTCCACCCGGATGCTCCCCAGGTGCACATTGACCCCGGTGGCCTTTTCCGTGGCACTGACGATCGCATCCCGGATCAGCCAGTCCTTTCCTTTGTAGAGCCACATGAGCCCGGCAATGGCAGCCAGGGCAGCAAACACGATCAGGTAACGGGTGGATTTCATAGGGGTGAACTATGCCCCCTTTCCTTGGGGCGGGGAACCGCCGAAATTCCCAAATCCGGTCTCGCCCCGGCCCGGATACCTGCTAGTTTGGGATTTTTATGGCGAACCTGAAACTCAGAAATATTGCGATCATCGCGCACGTGGACCACGGGAAGACCACCCTGGTGGACCAACTCCTGCGCCAAGCCGGCACCTTTCGGTCAAACCAGGTTGTCGCCGAAAGAATGATGGATTCCATGGACCTCGAGCGGGAACGCGGCATCACCATCCGGGCCAAGAACGCCGCTTTTGAATACGAGGGGACCCGGGTCAACATCGTGGACACCCCCGGCCACGCCGACTTCGGCGGCGAGGTCGAGCGGATCCTCCGCATGATCGACGGGGTCCTCCTGGTCGTGGATGCCGCCGAGGGGCCTCAGGCCCAAACCAAGTTTGTGCTGCGCAAAGCCTTGGCCGTCGGCGCAAAACCCATTGTGGTCCTCAACAAGATCGACCGGGAAAACGCCGATCCCAAGAAGGTCCTCGATCAGGTCTTCGAACTCTTTCTTGAGCTGGAAGCCACGGATGCCCAGCTCGACTTCCCTGCGGTGTACGCCTCCGCCAAGGAGGGCTACGCCACCTTAAAATGGGAAGGTAAAGTCACCCCCGAAATCAAGGCTGCCGGCATGAAACCGCTTTTTGACACCATCCTGCAGGTGGTGCCCCCGCCTCCTGGCGATCTGGACGCTCCTTTCGCCATGCTTGTGGCCAACCTCGATCACTCCGATTTCGTCGGCCGTATTTCGATCGGCCGCATTGTTTCCGGCACCATCAAAATGGGAGATCCGGTCGCCTCCCTCAATCCGGAGGGCAAACCGGAAACCGGACGCGTCACCAAACTTTTCTCCCACCGCGGCCTGGAGCGCATCGAGATCGAGAGCGCCTCCGCCGGCGACATTGTCGGCCTGGCCGGCTTGGCGACCCCTGAAATCAGCGTGACCATCGCGGACAAACCGGACCGCACCCCGCTTCCCTACGTTGCCATCGATCCGCCCACCATTCACATGCAGTTTCTCGTCAACGACTCCCCGCTCGCCGGCCGCGAAGGCAAATTCCTCACCGCCCGCCATCTCCGGGAACGGCTCGAGAAGGAAATCCGCACCAACGTCAGCCTGCGCTTCACCGACGGGGGGGCTGCCGGATCGTTCGAAATCAAGGCTCGTGGGGAGATGCAAATCGCCATTCTCCTCGAACAGATGCGCCGGCCTTTACGCGGAAATCCCCTCCTTCGCCCTGGGCGACATCATGGGCAACCTCGCCGGGCGCAAAGCCGAGATCGAGGATATGAAGCCCAACGGGGACAATACTTCAATCCGCGCGGCCATTCCCACCCGTGGCCTCATCGGCTTTGAAACCGACCTACAGAACCTTACCAAAGGCATGGGGGTCATTTCCCACCTGTTCCGCGAATACGGACCTTTCCGCGGAGAGATCCCCGCCCGGATCAACGGTGTGCTGGTGGCCCTGGAGCCCGGCACTTCCACCGCTTACGCTCTCGACGGGCTGCAGGAGCGCGGAACCCTTTTCGTCGGACCCCAGGAAGAGATCTACGCCGGCATGGTAGTGGGGGAAAACTCCCGCCCCGCCGATATGGTGGTCAACCCCTGCAAATCCAAACATCTGACGAACATGCGCTCCCAAGGAGACGGGAAAGGGATCCAGCTGAGCCCGCCGCTGAAACACAGCCTGGAGCGGGGACTGGAGTATTTGGCCGAAGACGAATACCTCGAAGTCACGCCCAAGAATCTCTCTCTCCGTCGCCGCGGCCTAATTCTTCAGCTTGTTCTGCACCCAACTGCCGGCCTGACCGGGCGGAATCACCTCCATCGCCCCGGTCCGCCGACATTTGATTTCCACCCCGCCGGCGGCCAGTGACTTCGCCCCGAGCGTGATCCGCCAAGGCAAACCCACTAGATCCGCATCCTTGAACTTCACCCCTGGCCGTTCGTCCCGATCGTCCCACAGGTAATCAATCCCGGCCTTTTCCAGCGAGGCGATCACCTCCTCGGCGGCCTGCTTCACCGCCGCATCCGCCAAATCCAGCGTCACCACCATCACCGTGTAGGGAGCCACCGCCGCCGGCCACTGAATGCCGTCCTTGTCGTGGTGCACCTCGATCACGGCCTGCAGCGTCCGTGTCACCCCGATTCCATAACACCCCATCACCGCCGGTTGCTCTTTGCCGTGCGGATCCAGAAACTTTGCCCCCAGCGCGGTGCTGTACTTCGTTCCCAGCAAAAACGCGTGCCCCACCTCAATCCCGCGAGTCACCTTCAGCTTCTTCCCTCCCGCGGAAAGATCCCCCTCCCGCACCGCCCGCACATCCGCCCAACGATCGATCTTGAGATCGCGTTCCACCTCCACCCCCTTGAAGTGAAACCCGTTCTCGTTCGCCCCTGTGGCCATGCCCGTTTGCCCTTTGAGCGCCAGGTCCGCCACCACGATGACCTTCTTTCCGGCCAACGTGGAAGCCACCGCCCCCAAACTTCCCGGCGACGCCCCCAGCGCCTCTTTGATCTCCGCATCCGCCGCCGCCCGAAATTCTACACCCACAGCTCGCGCCACCTTGGCCTCCTGCGCCTCATCATCGCCACGTACCAAGACCAACGCGGTCTCCTTGCCGTTGGTGAACACCAAGGTCTTCACCTGATCCTGGGCGACGACCCCATGCTTCTTCTCCAAATCTACGATCGTCCGTACCCCCGGGACTGCCGGCTGGCCCTCGGCTTTCTCAATCGTGGCCACATAGGATCCACCCTCCTCCGTCACCACCTCCCCCTCCCCGATCTCCGCCGGCACGTTAAACTCGTGGGAGCTGGCCCCGCCCATTACCCCGGTGTCCGCCTCCACTTGCAGTGCCTTCAGTCCCGTCCTTTCAAAAATTTTCCGGTAGGCCCCCACCATCGCCTCATAGCTTTTTTTCGCTCCTACCTCATCCGCGTCGAAACTGTAGGCGTCTTTCATCAAAAACTCTTTGGCGCGCATGAGACCGAAACGTGGCCGGATCTCGTCCCGATACTTCGTCTGGATCTGGTACAACGTCCGCGGGAGTTGCCGGTAGCTCTGCACCTCGCCCGCCATCAAATCCGTCACC
>JBEANM010000015.1:0-11447 GCA_041165425.1 Verrucomicrobiota bacterium | reverse complement strand
AATAAACTCAATCAGGCGGGTCTTAAGCTTCTGGTGGACCGTCCAGTAATCCTTGTCCCTGAAATCCACCCGCTTTTTCCACTGCGCCGCCTCGGCCAAGTCCTCCTCCGTAAAGGTCCCCTCCTCTTTTTCCATCAGTTGACGGATCTCAGGAGCCATCCAGGTAAACGTGTGAATACCGTTGGTCACATGCCGGATCGGAATCTCTTTTTGAGGAACTCCAGGCCAGACGGTCTGCCACATTTCGCGGGAAACCCGCCCGTGAATGGCGCTCACCCCGTTGGCTTGCCGGGACAGGCGCAAGGCCAGGATCGTCATGCTGAAAGGCTCCTTTTCAGGATGGGACCAAGGGCGACCCAGCTTAAGCAGATCCTCGAAGCCGATATGGCAATCGCGGATGTACTCGGCGAAATATTTCTCCATCAGTTCGGGGTCGAAGGCATCGTTGCCCGCCGGGACCGGGGTGTGGGTGGTGAACAGACTGCTCGCCGCCACCGACTGGAGGGCCTCGATAAAAGAAAGCTTCTCGCGGGAAATCAGCATCCGGATCCGTTCCAGACCGAGGAAGGCAGCGTGCCCCTCATTCATATGGAACACGGAAGGCTGGAGGCCCAAGGCATCGAGCGCCTTCACCCCGCCGATCCCCAGAACGATCTCCTGCCGCACACGCATGTCATGATCGCCACCGTAAAGCTGGTAGGTGATGTTTCGGTCGTCGGGTCCGTTCGAGGCGAGATCGGTATCGAGAAGGAAGAGGCGGGTCAGGCCAATCCTTACTTCCCAAACCTTGGCCTTCACCTTTCGGCCGGGCATATCGAGCTCCACCACCACCGGGGTCTTGCCGTCCTGGCCCAGGGCCTCCCGCACGGGGAGGTTGTGGAAAACATTGTCCACGATGCTCGCTTCCTGCCAACCATCGCGGTTGATGCGCTGGGAGAAATATCCGAACCGATACAGCAGACCGACCGCCACAAAAGGCAGCCCGAGATCGCTGGCCGATTTACAATGGTCGCCGGCCAGAATCCCCAAGCCGCCCGAGTAGACCGGCAATGATTCGTGAAAGCCGAACTCCGCGCTGAAATAAGCCACGAGCGGCTGATCCTTCTTTTCCTTGGGTAGATTCTTGCTGAACCAGGTGGTCTTCCGGTTGAGATACGCCTCCAGCTTGTCGTGCACCTTTTCCACCCGGTCCCGGTAAGCCTTGTCCTTCGACGCGGCTTCGAGCCGGGACTGCTTGATCAGGCGAAGCATCTTCACCGGGCTGTGGCCGCACTCCTCCCAAAGAGCGGGGTCTAACTCCTTGAAAAGCTCCAGCGCCTCAAAGTTCCAGCTGAACCAAAGGTTGAAGGCGATCTTCCGGAGGGACTCCAAACCTTCCGGAACTCTGGGAACTACAGATACATGGAAAGGCCACTTCTGGGCTGCCTCGACGGGATTTGCCATAAAGGGGTGAGAATGAAGAAGTTACCTTAAAGAGGCCAGCAGTTTTTGCGGAAGCTCTACAGAATTTTCAACCCCTGAACCTCAAGCCTCTGTAGGGTCGCACTCCATCGCGACCATTCCCTACCCCTATTTGATCAGCGCCTGAATCTCTTTGAACTTCGGATGCTCCGCCCCCTCCAACAGTTCAAACAACACCGCCTCCGTGGTGGCCACCACGATTCCGTCGTGCCGCATCTCTTGCAGGGCCAACTGCCGGTCGGAATCCCGTCGCGATCCCACCGCATCCGCCACCAGGACCGGTTGAATCTCCTTCAGCCGCAGGTCGTACACCGTCTGCCGGATACAAACGTGGGTCTCGCATCCGGCCACCAAAACTTTCTTTTTGCCCAAACTCCGTCCGGCTTCGGCCGCCGAAAAGAGGGTTTTGGAAATCGGAGCCACTTTGCCCGCCGCTTGCAGGATCGCCGGCACAGTCTTGCCCAGCTTGGTCGGCACCTGCTCGGTGATGCCCACGGGAATCTCCAAAAGCTTTGCCGCCTTGACCAGGATCTCCACCCGTTCCACCCAGTCCGCGGGTTCCTTAACTGCCGCCACCAGCTTGTCCTGCACATCGACCACTAGGAGGCCGGTCTCGGAAGGTTTGAGCCGCCAGGACATGGCTATCCCTCCTCCGAGGAGGCAGATTGGAGCGAAGCGATCACATTCAGATCCTCCAAGGTGGTCACATCCCCTTTTACCACCCCGCCGGCCGCGATCTCCTTCAGTAGACGCCGCATAATCTTCCCGCTCCGGGTCTTGGGCAGGGCTTCGGCAAAACGGATCTGGTCGGGCTTGGCAATCGGCCCGATCTCCTTGCTGACCTGCTCCCGAAGGGCCGCCACGAGGGCATCCCCGGCCTTCTGCCCGGCCTTAAGGGTGACGAAGGCCACCACGGCCTGACCCTTCAAATCATCCGGCCGGCCGACAACCGCCGCCTCCGCCACCGCCGGATGCGTCACCAAGGCGCTTTCCACCTCGGCGGTGCCCAATCGGTGTCCGGAAACGTTCAATACGTCGTCAATCCGGCCAATCACATGGAAGTAACCGTCCTTGTCCCGCTTGGCCCCGTCCCCGGTGAAATAACAGCCGGGAACCTCGCTCCAGTACTGCTTCTTAAACCGCTCCGCATCGCCATAAATCGTCCGCAACATCGAGGGCCAGGGTTTCCGAATCACCAGCTTGCCCTGCACTCCATCCTTCACCGGCTTGCCGTGATCATCCACCACCGCGAGATCCGCCCCAAAGAAAGGCAGCCCCGCCAGCCCCGGCTTCATCACGTGCACCCCCGGCAGGGTGGTCAGCATGTGACTGCCCGTTTCCGTTTGCCACCAGGTATCCACGATCGGGCAGCGTCCTCCCCCGACGACCCGGTGATACCAAAGCCAAGCCTCTGGATTAATCGGCTCTCCCACCGAGCCCAGCAGCCTCAGCGTGGACAGGTCGTGCTTTTCGACCCAGTGATCCCCCCAGCGGATAAAGGCACGGATTGCGGTGGGAGCGGTGTAAAAAATGGTCACCCGATGCTTGGCAATGATTCGCCAAAACCGGTCCGGCTCGGGCTGGTTGGGTGCTCCCTCATACATCAGGGTGGTCGCCCCGTTGCTCAGCGCCCCGTACACCGCATAACTGTGTCCCGTGACCCAACCCACATCGGCCGTACACCAAAAAAGATCCTGCTCCTGCAGGTCAAAAACCCATTTCGTCGTAAGATGGGCACCCAAAAGATACCCCGCCGTCGAGTGCAGGATTCCCTTGGGCTTTCCGGTGCTGCCGCTGGTGTAGAGGATGAAAAGAGGGTCCTCACTCTCCAGCTTCTCCGGAGGGAAATCCGGCGGCTGATGGTGGGTGATCTCATGCCACCAGCGGTCGATCTCATTGAGCTTCTCCACCGTCCCGGTTCGCTTGAGCACAATCACTCGCTTGACCTCGGGACAACCGGCCACGGCCGCATCCACATTTTTCTTTAAAGGCACCACTTGGCCCCGGCGATAGCCCCCGTCGGCGGTGATCACCATCTTGGCGCCGCAGTCGTGAATCCGGTCCTTGAGCGCCTCGGCGCTGAATCCCCCGAAGACCACACTGTGCACCGCCCCGATCCGCGCGCAGGCCAACATCGCAATCGCCGCCTCCGGCACCATGGGAAGATAGATCATCACCCGGTCCCCTTTTCGGATCCCCTCCCCCTGCAGGGCGTGGGCAAACCGACAGACCTCATCGTGCAGTTGCTGGTAGGTCAACACCCGGACGTCCCCCGGCTCCCCCTCAAAGACAATCGCGGCCTTATGCCGCCGGGGGCCCTGCAGATGCCGATCCAGACAGTTATGACTGAGGTTGAGCCGCCCGCCGCCGAACCACTTGGCAAAGGGCTCTTTCCACTCCAGCACCTTCTTGGGCTCCGTAAACCAGCTCAACTCCTGCCGGGCCATCCGGCCCCAGAATTTAGCCGGGCTCTGCAAAGACTCCCGATGCATCGACTTGTATTTCGCCGGACTCTGAAACACCGCTCGCTTGACGAAGGCAGGCGAGGGCTTGAGTTTTACGGCCTGACTCACTTCCCTTTTCCTTTCCGCAATACCTTCTTCACCTGATCCAGAATCTCTCCCGTTGGAGCCAGCCGGCCCGGCCCCTCGGCCCCGCAGGCCAGCCGACCCTCCGCCGGCCCCGCCCAGTTCACCCCGCGGCCGGAGAGCGTTTTCACGTTCTGCTGGGTGGCGGGATGGGTCCACATGTGGGTGTTCATCGCCGGCGCAAAGACCAGCGGAGCCCGGGTCGCCAACAGCACCGCTCCGAGGACATCCCCCGCAAAACCGTGGGATGTCCGGGCCAGGAAGTCCGCACTCGCCGGTGCCACCACCACCACGGAAGCCGTCTGGGCCAGATCCAGATGGGACATCCGTCCGCCTTCCCCCTCCTCCCACAGGGAGGTGTGGACCGGACGGTGGGTGAGCGCCGCCAGGGTCAGGGCAGGAAGAAAACGCGCCCCATCGGCGGTCAGCACCGCATGCACTTCCCAGCCCTCCTTCACCATCGCACTAGCCAGATCGGCAGCACGGAACGCGGCGATCGATCCGGTGACGCCCAAAACAATCCGCGGGGCCCCTTTCTCAGCCATGATTCAGATCGAGCCTCCGGCTCAAATAACGCTCCGCCCGGATGATGGCGCGAAATTTGATCAAATCCTCCTCCATCGAGCTGCTCAGAATGGTGTACCGGTAACTCTTCCAGTCCGCCATTTCCGAGTCCGCGGCTTGGATCCGTTTCTCGATCTGCTTCGCCGTCTCGGTGCCCCGGCCCTCCAACCGCCGCCGCAGCTCTTCCAGGTCCGGGGGCATAATGAAAATGTCCGCCAGGGAAGCCCGGATTTTGGGATCCTGCGATTCCCGGATCTGCCTGGCTCCCTGGACATCAATGTCCAACAACACGTCCCGACCCGCCGCCAAATGCTCCAAAATTGGCCCTTTGGGAGTTCCGTAGTACTGCCCATAGACATCCGCATGCTCCAACATCTCCCCCGCCTTCACCCGCTTTTCGAACTCTTCCCGTGGGAGAAAATAATAGTCCGTCCCATCCTTCTCCCCTTTGCGGATCGGGCGGGTGGTGCAACTGACGGAGTAGACGAGATCCGGCGTTTGCCGGACGTTGGCGCAAAGGGTTGTTTTCCCGGTGCCCGATGGAGCCGAGACCACAAAAAGAATTCCCGCCCGGGTGAAGTTATTCAAGGTTCGCCGCCTGTTCCCGAAGCTTCTCCAGCTCCGATTTAAACTCAATCGCCAATCGGGTCAGTTCCAGCTCCCCGGATTTGGAGCCCACCGTATTGGCCTCCCGCATCAACTCCTGAATCAAAAACTCCAGGGTCCGACCCCCGGGAGCCCGCTTACCGGTCAGGCCCGTAGCTTCCGTCAGATGGGCGCGGATTCGCCCGATTTCTTCCGTCACATCGCCTCGGTCCGCCGCCGAAGCCACTTCCTTGAAAAGCCGCTCCGGCTCCAGTTCCACTCCGGCCTCGCGTGCCAACTCTTGCAACCGAGCCCGCAACCTATCCCCTTGATTCTTCCGCATGGCACCGGCCGCCTTTTCCATTTTGGTCCGGACGATTTCCATGCGGCTGAGATGCCCCTTCAGCGCGCGGACCATATGACCTCCCTCCCGCTCCCGGGAAGAGACCATCTTGGTCAAAGCGGAGCGGACTCCGGCGAGGATCTTGCGGTCATCCTTGGGTGAGAGCGGATGGGCTTGGTTGGAAACCACCCCCGGCAGTCCCAGCAGATCCGACCACGAGGGTCCTCCCTGGACGCCGAGCTTCTTGCCGGCTGCACGGAGTTGAGCGGCGTACTGGGCAGCCCTTGGCAGATCGAGGCTCCGACCGTTGCGGGAAGGCGCGGTCTCTCCTTGGACGGCTACTGTGACTTTGCCCCGGGCCACCTGCCCGGCCACTTCTTCCCGGATCTCCTGTTCTAATCGAGCCAGATCCCCAGGAAGATAGACGATCACCTCCAGACCCCGCTTGTTGACGGAGGAAACTTCCACGCGAAAACCGGCATGGGGGGTCGACACTTTTGCCGATCCGAAACCAGTCATGCTACGCATCGTAAAATCCTACGGGCAAACGCCCCGCGGCTCAAAACCCTTTAAAGAGATTCCCGACCCCCTGGAGGATGCCTCCCGCCGCTCCCGCTGCCCCCCCAGCCGCACCCCCCGCTCCCTGTAACACTCCCGCCGGCGCGTTGAGCAGGAGATTGATTCCCCCCTCAGCCAACATCTTCCCCACATCCATTTGCACCCGCGGATCCGCCAAGGTTCCCGTGATCGTGGCTGAGCCGGGAATCTTGGTGTAGTAGTCGGTATTCGATCCGATGAGCTGGGTCATGACACCTTGCAACTGACCGCTGCTTTGGATGGCTTCCCGGGTCAGCGCCAAGTTCGCCTGAAACTGAATGGCCTGCGTCACCCAGTCCAACCACCCGGTCATGCCTGCGGCCAATGCCGTGCCGGAAACCTGCAACTTTTGGGTGGAGATTTTGGGGCCGGAAACCTGGAAGGACGCCCCCAGATCGTTGATCTCGCTCTCCGCGATGAAGCTGGAGCCGAGGAACTGTCCCGTCCCCTGGAGGGCCTTGGCAATGGCCGGCAGATTTTCCAGGTGGGCCTGATACAGCCGGAAACTCCCTTGCCCCGAAAGCGTCGTTTGCAGGTCCTGCATCGTGGCGCCGGCCGCCGAGCCGGAAAACTCCAAATCAGCAAATCCCCCCAGCGGCCCCCGGGCATCCTGAATCATCGGCTCCAACACCGCTCCCAACGGGAATCGACTGACCGACAACCTCGCCTGCAGGGGTTGAGCCGAGCCCCCAGTCTGGACCACGGAGGCGCGGATCGATCCTCCCTGCACCTCCACCGAGGAAGGCTCCAAGAGAATGCCTTCCGGGCCGTACCGGAACCGGGAAATTTTGACGGCCCCCACCCGGGCCTCCGGCAGGATGACCTGATCCAGATCCACCGAGATATCCAGCCGGGTGGGCTGCTCTTTTTTCTTCTCCCCCACTGCCACGGGGGGCGACTGCCATGCCTGGAACTGATCCAGAAAACCCCGCAGATCGACCACTCCACCCTCCAGCTTGGCCTGAAACACTCCCGCCCCGGCCTGAAGAATGGGAATCTGGACCGGGCTTTCCTTGAAATCGGGAAAGAAAAACGATCCGTTTTTGAAAAGAAAAGTTTGGGTGCGGTTGTCGTACTCCCAATCCCCACCCAACCGGAGAGACAACGGCTCGAGAGCTAATTTTTCCGAAAGGCGCGCTTCCAGGAGGGTCACATCGATCTCCCCGGACGATCCGTGCTCCCCGGGCTCCCAAAATCCAGTGCCGAGGACCAGATCCCCGTTCACCCAACGGTTGGGCTGAAGCCAAGGCTTAGCCAAAAGCGCCACCCATCCGGAGGGAATCCGGGCCGACTCCCAGGCCACCGCCCCGCCTTTTCTCCAGTCCAGCTTCCCCAACAGCAACTTCCCGCCTGGGCCCTCCGCGGTGAGTTGGAGGTCATCCAAAGAAACCACCGCCCCTTTTCCCGCCTCCAGGATACCCTTCGCCTGCACTTGTAACCCCGGCAGACTGCCGATTTCCGGCAACGTCACCCCCACGCCCTGACCTTGGGCGCTAAAACCCAGCTTCCACATGCCATCTTTTGGCTCCGCCACATTGGCTTTGAGAAGCAGCGTTCCTCCCGAAATGTACGGTGTCACCGCCGGAACGTTCTGGCTCAGGGTGGTCAGATCGGCTTTGCCCGCCACCACCAGTCCGGGTTGCACGGCCTTCTCCGCGGAAAGCTCAAACCAATCCCGTCCGGCTTGTCTCGCTCCCACCATCACGTTTTGGATGGTCAGATTTTGATCCGCATTCAGGGAAAGGTTCGCCTTCAGGCTGATCTGATTTTCCGGCAGGACGAGATGCGGGAGATTGACCGTGAGATCGGGGGTGGTGAGATCCAACTGGGCCGCCAAATTTCCTTTTTTGGGATCGCTTTGCACCCGCAGGAACCCGGAAACAGTGCCGGAAATGGAGCTCTCCTTCGCGTCGGGCAACACTAGGGGCGCCAGAATCCCGATCGGCCAACCCCCGAACTGCACCACCCCGGAGCAAGGTTCCTTGCCCGCCGGCTTCCACTCCCCTGGCCCGCTTTTTTGCAGGCTGAGCGGCGCATCCAACGAGGCCCGCACCGCCTCCGTGCCGTTCCGGTGCTTGGCCACCAGCGCCAGGGAGTCGATGGAAAGAAGCCCATTGGCGCCGGAGGGCCAGGACGCCTGCACCTTGCCCTCCACCGAGGAAAAGTCCACCGGCCTTGCCTTCGTCGCCGTCCCGGTTTCCACCGTGAGCGCCGCTTGGAGATCCGCCACCACCTGATCGTGGGAATTCTTCCGCTCAAACTGGAACGAGCCTTGGCCGGACGCCTCGGTCCACTGCCAATCCGGGGTGAAGTTTTTCAGTAGAGGGACCACCAGGGAGGACTCCGCCCGCGTCAGATCCAGCCGGGCGCTTCCCTCGTTCTTGGTCAGGTTCCAGCGGACTGAGGCCTTTCCGTCCAAAAGCGTTGCCCCCCCACGGTCCGCCTGCAGGAGCATCTCGGGAAGCACCCAAGCCCCCTGGTCCACCTGCACCTCCGAGGAAAGTTTCGCCTGCCATGGAGCCGCCTTTTCCCCGGGCCACCGCATCCCGTTCAGGGTGACTGAGGCCAACCCGGACCCCTTCTGCTTGGGATTTCCGGAAAATTCCAAGTGCACCTTTGCCTGCCCGGCCTCCGGCCAAAACGCTGCGCCCGACCACGCTTGGCCGAAGCCGCTCAGCCCGATCTCAAGATCCCCGGCCAAAAAGCCCTCGCTCTTTGCCCAGTCCCACTCGGCCCGGGCCAAGGCCGACAGATCCTCCGTACCCCCACCCTCCCAAGCCGCCTTCAGCTGCGCACTCTCCAGATGGAGCTTCGTGGCTCCCTCCAGATACCCTTGAAAATCCAGTGAGCCGGATTGCACCGCCAGGTTCCCCTGCACCCAGCTGCCCGAAGCGGTCATCGAACGGCTCTCCACCCGTCCGCTCAACCCCACGCGCGAGCCGTCGATCCGGGCCTGCCCGCTGGCGGAGAGTTTCCCCCCCTGCACTTTCAGATTTTTCGGATCCAGGAACACCGGGGCCAGGGCCGCCAACTCCAGCCCGCGTGCGGTCCACTGCAAAGAGGCGGGATCGGCCGCCTCGGCCTTAGGTTTTCCGGAGAACTGGAACAGGGCCGGCCGGTCCAGTGTTACCTGAAAATCCGCCGCCTGCCCCGTCCGTGCCAGATTAGCCTCCAGACTTTCCAGCCGCAGGGACCCGTCCGCCCCTTTCCACTGCCCCCGGGAGGAGAAGGTCAGCGCGGCCGGTTGGGGTGGCCACGCTGGACCGACCGCCGGAGCCAACTGCACCCCTTGTCCCGTCAAGGTCGCCTCCACCCCAAGTGGTTTTCCCGGTCCGCCCTGAAGACCCAAGGTTCCACTCAAAGTTCCATAAACATTCTGAATTCCCCGCGGTTGCAGGAAAATTCCCGCCAATTGCATATCCGCCGGCTCCAACTCCGCCCGGGCCGCCCAGCTTCCCGCGGCCATATAGGTCCCGCCCACCTGTGCGGCCAGACGGACTCCCCCCACGCCCTGCCAGACGACCCGGAGTCCATCCACCTTCCAGTCACCTTTTTCGCTTCTCGCGGCTTTGCCCTCGACCACCAGATCACATGGGGACACCAGTTGCCAAGGAGGCAGATCCACCACCGTGGAAACGTCTGTCTTGAGTTTTAAATCCCAAACGTCCGCCCCGGAGGCGTCTTTGGATTTCGTCGCGGTGGCTTGAGTGGTGGTGGCCAGCTCCTCCTGACCCGGCCCATTCCAGTCCAAATGGCCCAGCTGGAGCCGGATCTTCCGGGGAGTCTGTCCGTCCCAGCCCTCGGCCGAGGCATGGACGGATTTCAGGATCCAGGCCCCGGTCTCCGTCCGGAGCCGCCCTTCCACCAGGTCCAGCGTGGCTTCCCGCAGGGAAAAAGGAATGGAGAAGGGCTTCGCCGCCACCGGCTTTGGTTTCGACGGCGGCAGCTCGAGGTCGACCATCGCCAATTTGAAATCAGCCCGGAGAATTTCCGGTCGGCCCGTCAGCAGACGGATCGGATCAAACTCCACCCGGGCGGAATCCATGGCGATACGTGATTTGTTCTCGTCCACCGCCTCCAGCTCCTGAATCTCCAGCGTGCCGAAAGGCGACAACCGGGCCCCACCCGCCTGCGCCTTCCACCCCGCCAGCTTGGCCGCCACCGGCACGGTGATTTCGCAAAACACCGTCGGTTGAAATAACAGGGTTCCAACGGAACCCCCCACCACGCCCAACAGACTGAGAAAAATTTTCCAGACCTTCACGAGGGGAAATTATGTCCCGCCCGGGGCCTACCCCGCAACCACGGAGGAAATCTCGCCTCGCACCCTTTTTCCTCTTAATTGGAAAGATGCTCTTGCGGTTCTGGCCCTGGCTGGGAGCGGTCTTGCTGGCTGCAGGGCCCCTGGCCGCCTCCGAAATTCCCGATCTGCGTGCCCTCGCCAAACAGGCTCGCCCCGCCGTCTACCTTCTCGCGATCCAGAATGAGGACGGCGAGGTCAAGGGATCCGGCACCGGATTTCTCATCACCCCGGACGGACTCCTCGTAACCAACCACCACGTCATCGCTGGCGCCAAACACATCCTCGCCAAGGCCGAGAACGGGGGCCTTTTCCCGGTCCTCCGGGTCGTCGCCACCGATCCCGTCAACGATCTCGCCCTGTTGCAGGTGGAGGCCAAGGACCTCCCCTGCCTCTCCCTGGCTCCGCCCAACTCGGCCGAAGCCGGCCAGCGCCGCCATCTCCCAAGGGTCCAGCGGCTCCCCCGTGCTCGACGCGCAGGGCCGCGTCGTGGGCGTGGCCTCTTTCCTCCTCGCGGAAGGCCAGAGCCTGCACTTCGCCACCCCCTCGGAAAAACTCCAGGCGCTCCTCCGCCGGGCCGGCAAAGCACCTTCCGCGATTGCCGCTGCCGCCAACCCTCCCACCCAACCGAATCCCGCGCGCACCTACACCGTCCGGTCCGGCGACACCCTCACCCGGATCAGTCGGGAACTCAAAACCCGGGGAATCCAGGCCACGCCGGAGCAACTCCGCACGCTCAACCAGCTCGCCACCAACGCCGTGATCCGCCCCGGCCAGGTTTTGCAAATTCCGTAGGGGATGAACTCCCGCCTGCCATCCGGTCCCTCCCGTTTCCTTGTCCGACCCCTCGCCGGCTCCACCGGTTTTCTCAGCCGCATTTTCGTGGCCACCCGCCAAGGCGATGCCCGGCGCTACATCCTCAAGGTCGGTAGCGACATCCCGGAAAGGCGGCAATGGGCCGGAGAACTCCACACCTTTTCCCGTGAACTGGCCGCCTACCGGCTCCTCA
>JBEANM010000014.1:0-12245 GCA_041165425.1 Verrucomicrobiota bacterium | reverse complement strand
CGTCGCCGCCGATGATGGAGTACATGCAGACATCATCGGAAAGACGGACCCACCCTCAAGCCTCTTTTATTCCCAACTTAGTCCCATCGCCCCGTTCGGGGCCGTTGGCGGGGGAGGTTTCTGGATTCATAAAGAAGTATGCGTTTCGCAGCTCTTTCCTTGGCTTTACTGCTGGCCGGGTCCACCCATGCCCAGGACTCCCAACCCCTCGAAACACCCTCTTCGCCCTTTGATTTTGACAACTATCGGCGTACTCCCCTCCAAGCCAGGCAAAACTCCTCCTCATCCAGCAAAGAGAATCGCAACCTGCAGCAGGACTTGATTTCCGGGCAAAAAGGCAAAGCCCAAAAGATTTCAGATCGCGCTGCCGCCCTCTTTCAGGATCCGGAACAAATTCCCATCCGGCGCGAGCCCGAGCCGATCCCCACCCCCAACGAGTTGACCGATGAAATCACCTCCCACAACTATGGTGAGACCACCAAGGGTCAACGTGATCTCCTGGCGCGTGGTAGGGTGGCTAAAGATCTCGATCTCTCCTCCATGTCAGAGGCGGATTACGAGCTCTACGCGAGCCAAATTCGGCAAGAGGAGGAAAGTTCCACCCCCCAAGACACCGAAACCCTTCTTCGACCCATGCCTTCCTTAATGAACTCCAAAACCGGTGGCCCGCCCCACGCGTACTCTGTGTCCCAAGCCGGCATCGGTGCCCGCAGTGAACCCCGCGACAATCAAAACCCTTTTACCGACCTCATCCGCGTCCTCCGCCTAGACCAACCTGTTACCAAGGGGAACGATCCTCTCCCGGCGCCTACCACCCGGCTGGCCGCGACCTCCACCGCTCCCCTGACTCCTGCGAAGGAAGCAGCCCCCTCCGCCACTTCGGAAGAAGCCAAGCCCTGAGCTAAAAACCTCCTTGGTCGCTGGATTAAAGCGGCAATAGTTTCAGCATGAACAAGCCTCACCTCTCGTTTTGGCAAATCTGGAATATGTCATTTGGTTTTTTGGGCATCCAGTTTGGCTGGGGCCTGCAGATGGCCAACATGTCGGCGATCTATAAATACCTTGGCGCTGCCGACCATGAGATTGCCTGGCTCTGGATTGCCGCTCCCCTTACTGGTCTACTCATCCAGCCCATTGTTGGCCAAATGAGCGACCGTTGCTGGACCGGGCTAGGTCGCCGCCGCCCCTTTATTCTTGTGGGCGCCATTCTCGCCTCGCTTTCCCTCATTTTGATGCCCAACTCCCCCACCCTCTGGATGGCTGCCGGTCTTCTCTGGGTTCTTGATGGCTCGATCAACGCCAGCATGCAGCCGTTTCGCGCCTTGGTGGCCGACAACACTCCCGAAGAGCAAAATTCCCAGGGTTTCGCCATGCAAAGCCTCTTTATCGGGCTTGGGGGAACCATCTCCTCAGCTCTTCCTTGGATGATGACCAACTGGTTCGGCGTGCCCGTCGAAAATGCCGGAGGCGGCCACATCCCCGCCTCGGTAAAGCTCTCCTTTTACATCGGTGCCGTGGCTTTTCTGGCCGCCGTCGTCTACACCGTTCTCGCCACCAAGGAGTATCCTCCCTCCGATAAGGAGCTGGCCGAGATCCGTGCACGTAAATTCGATTGGACCCTGGGCTTGGGTGAAATTGCCGGTCTGATTCTGCGCATTCCCCGCCGGATGTGGGAACTGGGCCTCGTCCAATTCTTCACCTGGATTGGCCTCTTTTGCATGTGGATTTATTTTTCTCCTGCTGTGGCCAAGCGCATTTTCCAGGCCACCCCTGACTCCCCAGAATTCGGTGCGGCTGTGGAATGGGCAGGCTTCTGTTTTGCGGTCTATAATGCCGTCTGCTTCTTTTTCTCCTTTGCCCTCATTGCCTTAACCAAACGCCTCAGCGCAAAACTAGTGCACACCTTTTGTCTCTTGGCAGGCGCAGCTGGCTTGGCTTCCGTCCTTGTGGCTACGGACAAAAGTATTCTGCTTCTCTCCATGACAGGGGTGGGCATTGCCTGGGCCAGCATTCTTTCCATGCCTTACGCGATGGTCAGCACCGCCTTGCCCAAAGAAAACATGGGGGCCTACATGGGTATTTTTAACCTTTTTATCGTGATCCCCCAAGTTGTGGCCACCCTGGCCCTGGGACCGGTGATGCAGTTCTTTCTCGGGGATGACCCGGTGAAGGCAGTGGCTGCAGGCGGAGTCTCTTTTGGCATCGCCGCCATCCTCACCCTTCTGGTGGTGAGTTACCAGGCCCCCAAAGACGGCCTCGGCACAGTTTCGGGCGGTGCCGGCCATTAAGGCCGCTTTTTCGTAAGCAGGGCCTACTTTCCCAGCATGGCTGGTTCCCCCCGGACCTTGGCAGTTTCCAAACCGGGAACGCTTCTCGCTTCTCTTTTCGATGCCTGGCCTCAGGAAAAGAAAAAGCAGATCCGGACTTGGCTTAAATTTCAGGCCATCACGGTCAACGGCAGACCCGTCAGTCAGTTTGACCACCCGCTGAAGCCGGGCGACATCGTCACCGTCCGGACGGACCGTTTTGCCGCTCCCAAAACCCGTCTCTCCTCTGGAATCCAAATCTACTTTGAGGATGCCCATCTCATGGTGGTGGAGAAGCCAGCCGGCCTCCTCAGCATTGCCAGTCCGGCGGAACCGGAAAAAACCGCCTACTTCCAGCTGACGGAATATCTTCGGCAGACCCACCCTCGCTCCCGACAGCGGGTCTGGATCGTTCACCGCCTCGATCGGGAAACCTCCGGCCTGATGGTCTTTGCCAAAACCGCCCCGGCCAAGGAGCAGCTCCAGTCCCAGTGGGAATCCTTCGAGAAAAGGTATGAAGCCGTCGTGGAAGGGACCCTTCCCTTGGCCAAGGGGATCTGGAAGTCAGATCTGGATGAGTCAAATCCTCATCACGTCCACGTCCGTCCTTCTTCCGAACGGACCCGACATGCCGTCACCCATTATCGGGTTTTAAAAAAATCCCCCCAACGCTCGCTTGTGGAGCTCACTCTCGAAACCGGCCGTCGCCATCAAATTCGGGTGCACCTAGCTCACGCTGGTTGCCCGGTCGTAGGGGACGAAAAGTATGGGGCCAAGACCAACCCCGCAGGTCGCCTAGGTCTTCACGCTGCATCCCTTCGATTCAGGCATCCAGTGAGCGGAGAAGAACTCCGCTTTACTTCCCCCCTACCCAAACCTCTTGTTCGTTTAGTCTAGGGCCTAGCCGCGCGGGGCTTTCAAGCCATGCCGTTCAATCCGCGTCCGCAAAGCCGCTCGGGTGACCCCCAGAATCTCCGCCGCTCTTTGGACATTCCCGTCGGCCTTCCGCAAAGCCTGCTCTACCAGCATTTTTTCCGCCGCCGCCAGAACGTCCCCGCCGGAAGCGGAAGCCTGCAGACTTTGCCACCAATCAGAACCACCCTCGGTGGAGGGGCCAAGACCACCCAGTTCCAGGGACAGGTCGGCGGGTTCAATGGTATCGGCGGTCGCGCAAACCACAGCCCGCTGGACAACATTCTCCAACTCCCGCACGTTGCCCGGCCAGCGATAGCTCTGGAGTGCCTTTTTCGCGGCCGCAGAAAACTTGAGGCTCCGTTCCTTGGCTTCGCGATGCAGGAAATAGTCCGCCAAAGGAAGCACATCCTCCGCCCGTTCCCTTAGGGGCGGTAGCTGAATAAGCACCACATTCAAACGATAGAACAGGTCCTCCCGGAACGTCTTTTCCTTCACCATGGCTGAAAGATTTTTGTTGGTGGCCGCGATCACCCGAACTTTAGTCCGCAAGGTCTGGTCGCCGCCCAGTCGCTGAAACTCGCCATTTTGCAGGATCCGCAACAACTTTGCCTGGAGAGCTAGAGGCATGTCCCCGATCTCATCCAAGAAGATGGTGCCACCGTCCGCCCGCTCAAACTTCCCGATCCGCTGGGTCAAAGCCCCCGTAAAGGCACCTCGCTCATGCCCAAACAGCTCGCTCTCCAGAAGCGTGTCGGGAATCGCGGCACAGTTGATGGCCACATAAGGCCGCGCGGCCCGTGGACTGTTCGCGTAGATGGCGCGGGCAATCAGCTCTTTGCCGGTGCCGCTCTCCCCTATCAACAAAACTGAAGCATCGGACCGCGCCACTTGCCCCACCAGTTTATAAATTCGCTGCATGGAACTGGAGGATCCGATCAACCCTGGCACGGCTCCGGCATCCGCCTCCTTGCTTTTTCCTGTCGGCGCCGCCGTCAACTCCTCCATCGAGGCAGCGGTCTGCAAAGCCCGGCGGAGCACGGCCAACAACTCCGGCACATCAAAAGGTTTCAGTAGATAGTCAAAGGCTCCATGCTTCATCGCCTCAATCGCAGTCTGGGCCGTGCCATGGGCGGTCATCACCATTACCAGTTGACGGGGATGTGCTTTCCGGATTTCCCGCAATATTTCCAGGCCATTTTCCTCCCCGATCCGCACGTCCAGCAAGACCAGGTCGGCGGGATGCTTCCGTAACTGTTTGCACCCCTCTGCACCGCTGGTGACGCCAATCACCTCCACCGGTTCGTCCGCCAACACCCGCTGGAAGGAGTAAGCCACATCCTTCTCATCATCGATGATGAGAACCCTCTGCCGGACTGGGGTACCCTCTTTGGTCCTGGCCCTCATCCTGCACGCCCCGCCGCTTGAACGAACGGCGCGATCTCCTCTGCTAGGCGCTGGATTCCCGTCAAATCCAGCTGCTGCTGCCCATCACTCTTGGCCTCGGCAGGGTTGGGATGCACCTCCACCAGCAGTCCATCCGCCCCTACCGCCACCGCTGCCCGGCTCAATGCAATCACCAGGTCCGCCCGGCCCGCAGCCTGACTGGGATCCACGATGACCGGCAAATGGCTCTCACGCTTGGCCAGCGCCACTGCCCCCAGATCGAGGGTGTTGCGCACCGCCGTTTCGAAGGTCCGGATCCCACGCTCACATAGGATCACCTGCCCATTGCCCGAGCTCATGACATACTCTGCCGCCAATAACCACTCTTCCACTTTCATGGAGAGCCCCCGCTTAAGCAGAACGGCCCGACCCGAGGCGGCCGCCGCTTTGAGGAGGGAGAAATTCTGCGAATTTCGCGCCCCGATCTGCAGGATGTCAGCTACCGCCGCCACCTTGTCCACGTGGACCTCGGACAAGACCTCGGTGACAATACCTAGGCCCGTCTCCTTTTTAGCCAGAGCCAGCAACTCGAGTCCTTTCTCGCCTAGCCCCTGAAACTCGTAGGGCGAAGTACGGGGCTTAAAAGCACCCCCCCGCAGAAAAGTGGCCCCGGCTTTTTTGACGGCGCGCGCGGTGGCTAGGAGTTGCTCTTCTGACTCTACGGAACAGGGCCCCGCCATTAGTCGGAAAGGTTCCGTGGCGCCAAGGGTCACTCCGTTGGCCTTCACCACGGTGGCTGCCCTTCTTCCTTCCTGGGCCACTAATTTGTACCGGCGCTGAACCGGCAAAACCGCCTCCACCTGAGGCCAGGTGGCGAGGGCCTCCAAGGAGGCATGGGCCCGCTCATCCCCAATCGCAGCAATCACGGTCTGCACCTCGCCATGAATTGGGTGGGGTTGGTAGCCAAGTTTTTTGACCTCAGCCACCACCTGATCGGTCATTTTCTTATCTGTTCCGGGGCGGAGGGCGATGATCATGGGTGCGAGAAACTTTACCGGCGGACGGTTTTCATCACAAGAAGCGGGGCTAACTCTTCCTGCCACCAGCGGGCCAACTCCCCCTTCTCCGGCCAACCCCCACCCCGATGCCAGCAGCGCACATGCGATCCAGGCGGGGCCCATACTTTGGGATCGGTAGGACCAAACAAAAGCCCACAAGGAACCCCACTCCACGCCGCAAGGTGGCTTATCCCACTATCATGACCCAGATACAGATCCGCCGAACGAAGCAGCCCAAACACCTCCGGCAAAGGACGGTTTTCCATACAGAGATGTGGAGATTGCCTCCACGATTCAGGCAAACGACGCAACAGATCTCCCTCCACTTCCCCGGCCAACCAAACCAGTTCGAAGGGGTGATTTTTTTTCCAAACGGCAAGCTCCTGCAGCCAACCCTCCAGGGCCCAACATTTGCGCGTTCCCCCGCTGCCCGGATGCACGACCACCCGCGGAATGGAAGCTCGGGAACATGGATCCGTTTTCTGCGCCAGCATTTCTCCTCGCAAAAGATGAGCCATGCCAGGTTTCACGCCCAGGGTAGCCAGAGGTTGGGCCAGGTGCTTCCAGGCAGGTATCGTGGGGGCCGTAGGATCAATCGCCATGTACTGGCCCACGCCCCCTGCCCTCCTCCAGTTGGCTTCAAAAATCTGGTCGGGATCAAAAAGGTAGGAGATGGTCAGATCAAAGCAGGAAAAGTAATCACACCAGTCCGGCTCAAGCACCCCTCCTTTGGCAAAAAATCCGGCCAATCCTGGGCGGTCAATCGCACGGACCTCCTCGACCCGACCTGCACCGGTGACCATCTCCCCGAATCTTGGGTTCGCCACCAGTTCCAGCCGGGCCTGCGGCCAAGCTTGCCGAATTCCGGCAAGAGCCGGAAGCGTGAGAAGAAAATCGCCCAAGGCGCCGCCGCGAATAACGAGAATATTCACGACCCGGGCCGCGGCGCGTCAGTAAACGAAGACCCCCAAGCCCAACAGGAAGATCGCAAAGGCCAGACCCAGCAGGAGCAGCAATTTCCCTCGAAACGGATTGGCAAAAGCCCAGTCGATCGCATCGCGTAGCAAGTAGGGAGCTCCGACCATAAACATCCCCTTCGCGATCAAGAGATAGGCGTAGGCCACCACGACCAGGCGTAGCTTATCTTCCCGCAAAAAACAGGCGTCGAGCAGGATATTGGCGCCCAGAAGCAAAAGGATCCCAAGTGCGCGGACCGCAATAAATTCGCGGACATAAAGCCAGCTGGTTACCCCCAAGGCCACTGCCGCAAGCACGAAAAGCGGGCGAAACCGGGTGTACTCCATCAAATTCATGGTGCCAGCCAGCCAGGCCGCCCAAGCAGTCGCCAAGGCCAAGAAAACGGCTCCGATGGGCTCGGAACGCGGGAAGGAGCGCCCCCATGCGACCGCCTTGTCGTAATTAAAAAACCACCAGACGTGCAAAAGGAATGAGCCAAACCCGAGCCACACGGCGACCTGGGAAAGTGTAAATGAGTAGATCATCGAAGAATCAGTCCAGGATGGCGGGATCGGCGTAATCCGTAAATCCGGTGGATTCCGTGATCCGCACTTGCAGCAGTTGGCCCAAGTGTCGTTCGCTTCCCTCAAAAACAACCGGACGATTTTGTCGACTCCTGCCGGTCAACCGGCTTTCCTTGGTCTTGCTTGGCCCCTCCACCAAAATCTCCACCAGACTCCCGACTCGGGTTTTGGCCTTCTGCTCGGCTTGGCATGTAAGCAACTCGAGGAGCTCCTGGTTACGCTCCTCCTTCACTTTCTCCGGCACTTCCGACGCCTTTTCCTGGGTGGCGCGGGTACCCTCCCGGGGCGAGTAGCGGAAAATAAAAGCGTTATCGAACTCCACCTCCTCCATTAACTTCCGGGTGGCGGCAAAATCCGCGTCGGTTTCCCCGGGATAACCCACGATCACATCCGTGGTCAACCCCACTTCCGGACACGCTTGCCGCACCTGCCCGACCATCTCCAGATACTGGGCAGAACTGTAGCCCCGGCCCATCTGCTTGAGAATCCGGTCGGATCCGGATTGCACGGGAAGGTGAAGATGCTCACATAGCTTTTTTAGACGGCCGTATGCCGCAATCAGATCCGGCTTCATGCCCCGGGGATGAGGCGAAGTGAATCGCACCCGCTCTAATCCCGGGACCTCCTCCAGCTCCTCCAACAACTGCACGAATGCGGTTTTGCCATTCCGGACCGGCATTCTCCGGCCATACATGTTCACAATTTGGCCTAGCAAGGTCACCTCTCGGATGCCTTCCCCAACCAGGCGACGAACCTCTTCCACAATCTCCTTGATCGGGCGGGAGCGCTCCTTGCCGCGAGTCGTTGGCACGATGCAGAAAGAGCAGTGCATATCGCACCCCTGCATAACGGAGACAAATGCGGTGACCTGCCGGGGGGTGATCACATGGTCTCGAATGGTGCTCTCCGAGCCATCCTCCTCACCTACGTCGGCCCGAAAACGTGGCTGATTCTGCAGCCGCGCCTGGCGAGCCTCCTCCACCAACTCGGGGACGCGGTGAAACTTCTGCGTTCCCACGACCAGATCGAGCCCGGCCAGATCCTTTTGCAATGCCTCCCCCCGGCGTTGGGCCATGCAGCCCAAGAAACCCAGCACCACCCCGGGGTTTTTCTTTCGCAGAGCACGAAGATTGGCCATTTTTCGCAGGGCTTTCTGCTCCGCTAAATCCCGCACACTGCAGGTATTAAGCAGGATCACGTCGGCTTCCTTTTCAGAAGGAGCGGAATCGTATCCCCGGTCCCGGAGCAGGCGCAGCACCTGCTCCGAATCCCGCTCGTTCATCTGGCAGCCGTAGGTTTTTAGGTAAACACTGGGCACCCCATCATCCTAACGGCTTGGGCCGGTCAACGCCACCCGTTCGCGCATCGGCAGAATTCAAACCTGGAGCCGACGGTGATAATGTTTGCGTAACCAGCGATAGAACGCCAAGGGAAGCGGCAGGAGAAAGAAGAATAGCGCCGGGACCCACCACGCGGCATGGGTCGGATTGTCCTCCAGAATCTCAAGGCCCTGCCAGCAGAGAACAAGGAATCCCAAGGACGATCCCGTGTAGGCCAGAGGCATCACCACCTGGTCGAAATGCGTCTTTTCCTTAAGACGTGAAATCCGCGCTGACCGGCACGACCAATCCATCAACTATCATTAAGACGACTTGGAGCCGTTTGCCAAGGTCGCTTTCCTCTCCGCCCAACCCATCCCGACCAAACCCAATTCAAAGAGACCGTAAAGAGGCACAAACATTAGGCCAAGGTTAAAGGGATCTGAGGTCGGCGTGACACACGCTGCCAAGGCCAATAACACCACCACCGCATGCCTCCGATGTTCAACCACCGTGGCCCGTGACAAAATGCCGAGCCGAGCGAGCAAAACCATTCCTAAGGGCAGCTCGAACGAGAGGCCAAAACCCATTAGCATCTGCAAAACAAAATCAGTGTAGCTGGCCATCGTCCAACTCGTCTCCAACCCCAACCATCGGTTAAAATCCTGAAAGAAGGCCAGCGCCCGCGGCAGCACGAGGAAATAGCAGAACGCCACACCCAAAAGAAACAGGAAGGCCCCAACCAGAAAGGCCGGGAGCAACATTCTCCGTTCCCGGGGATCGAGAGCGGGCATAAGGTATGCCCCCACAAAATACAGTACGATAGGTAGCGACAAAAGAATCCCGGCCCCCAGCCCAATTTGCAGAGTTACAGTCATTGGGTCCGTCACCTGCAGAGCCAGGAGAGTGCCTGTCGAAGAGCCCTCCCCTTGGGCTTGTCCCAAAGGCCACCGCAAAATCTCCATCACCTTCCCAATCCCCGTGATTCCAAGGAGCGCTCCTACCCCGATAGCCGCGGCACATTTAAGGATCAATCCGCGCAAATCTTCCAAATGATCCAGAAACGGCTTTTCCATGTCCTTCATGACAAGTTTCTCCACCCGCCTTCCGTCACCACATAGGGCAAGGAGACATCGTGCGCTTCCCGCGGAAGATGCTCCAACTCTTGGTTGGAAAAAAAGAGGCCGGCCACCCACGCCTTCCGGGAACGTTGGGCCAAAGCCCGATCATAGTGTCCTCCTCCGCGACCAAGACGGGTTCCCCGGAGGTCGAAAGCGCGTCCGGGCACGCAAAAACCTTCGATCGACCCATGGTTTACCGTGCCATGCTTACCAGGCAGAGGTTCCCAGAGGGTCTCCAAAGAGGGTAGAGGTCCGGGCAAAATCTCCCACCAGGTAAGACCATGCTGGATATCGGTTTTGGGCAAGGCCACCTTCTTTCCCTCATCCCATGCCCGGCGAATCAGATCCCGCGTCTCGGGCTCATCAGGCAGGGAAAGGTAAAGCCCAACCAAAGACGCATTCTTCCACTCCGGGCGCTCCGTCAGGGCCTGAAGAATCGCGACAGATGCCGCTCGCCGCGCGTCGGGAGAAAACGCGGTCAGCCGGCGGCGAATCTCCTCACGCAGGGTGGTTTTGGCAGACCCGGGCATCCGACTAGCCTAAAGAATTTTTGTGCATCAATCCATCTCCGCGGGACGGTTGCCTCCGTGGGTTCCGAGGCCCAAAGTGTCGTTTCCCTGAAGAACAAACCCTCCCCTCCCCGGAAACGGCGTGCCCACCGCTTTATCACGGACGTGCTTTTGCCGGCCTTTTTTTCCCGAAAGCGAGGACATCGGCATGGTGCGGCCCCGGTCTTTCCCAAACTGAAACATGGGCAGGTCTGTCTGACCTGGATCGGACACGCCTCATTCCTGATCCAAGGACCTCATGGAAACATCCTGGTGGACCCAAACTGGGCGAACTGGCTACTTGTTGTTCGTCGGCTTCGCCATGCGGGCCTGCCCCACCACCACTTGCCCAATATCGACTTGGTTCTCATCACTCACGCCCACTTCGACCATCTCAACCGCAAAAGTCTGCGCCAGATTGCCGCCAACCAACCCATTGTGGTCCCCGCGGGCGTAGGCGACTTGGTTCACGGACTCGGCTTCGAAAAGGTTTACGAAATGAAATGGTGGGAGCGTCTGCGTTTCCCCGGCGCCGCCGTCACTTTTGTACCTGCCAAACACTGGGGTGCCCGCAAGGTCACCGACCTGCATCGGGGCTATGGCGGCTATGTTCTCGATTTGGCAGGACACACGGTTTACCATGCTGGGGATTCGGCTTACTTTGAAGGCTTCAAGGAGATTGGCCGGAAGCTCCGTCCTGAAATCGCCCTCTTACCGATCGGCGCCTACCACGGACTCAAACTGGGCGAGAATCACATGAATCCGGAAGAGGCTTTCCGTGCCTTTCTGGACCTTCGTTCCCGGACGATGATCCCCATGCATTTTGGAACCTACCGGCTTAGCTACGAACCCCTCCACGAACCTCCGCAGCGCTTGATGCAGGCCGCCATGCGAGCCGGCCGTTTGACCGATGTCCGCTTCCTCGTGGAGGGCATGCCGACTCTATTCTAAACCGTCCCGCTCGGCCCAGCCGGGCTGGGCAATCGGTCGTGCATAGGCCACCAGTCGTCCCCGGTGCATGATAAAGTTGAAAAAGTTCCGGGCATTTCCCGAGGGCGCATTGGGGTCAAAGGTATAAACATCCACCCCGCCCCCCCTTTCCCCATCCATCCTTTGGGAGGAGCCCGCGACCATTGCCTTTCCGTCCTTCTTTCTTCCGAGGTAGATCATGACATGACTGATGGGAGGATCCCGCGGGACGTTGTAGGTCCACTCCCAGAAGAGCAGATCCCCACTCCGCATTTGTGACATCAACTTGTCGGGATCGACCTTTCCGTCCCCCCGTAGAGGGACCTCTCGAACTTTGCCTTTTTGCTTCAAATAAACGTACTGACTGGAAGCCGTGCGGGGAAGGTTGAGACCGAAAACTTTCCAGACGATGAAACGCACGGTGTTGGAGCAGTCCATCGTGATCAGATGCGGATGTCCGGGGGGTTGCCAGGATTGGCCGTAAGCCAGATCTTGCTGGGACAACCAGCGGCAGGTTTCGATGAGCTTTTGGTGCTGTTCAGGGCTTCCGGCCGCCTGAATCGCCCCGGTGAGAATCCACCAACCCAGACCCAAACGGGGAAGACTCATTCGGTAAACACCACGTCATCCGGCTCATAGCCGGGGGCGCAACAACAGAGAAACACCAGATCCTCCGTGCCGAGCTGGGAGATTTTATGGGGATGACCCGCAGGGATTGCGATGGCATCACCCGGGCCCACCTCCCTTTCGCCACTCTCCATCCGCATCTTGCCCCGCCCATGCAGAATAAAATAAATCTCCTCCGCCTTTGGGTGAAAATGGGCCCGCGTGCTCTGGCCGGCCCGGAGGGTGGCTTCCGCAAGGCTTTGCTGCCGGATGGAGGAATTCCGCCGGGCCAGCAATTCACGGATCTCCGAACCGTCTTCAGTCTTGAACGGGCGGCACTGATCCCGGGCAACGATTTCCATGCTGATTTCTTCGCAAACTACCGACGAACAGCAAGCGTTCCCCGCTAGCCAGAGGACCCAGGATTGGGTCAGATGGGATGGTGAATTTTTGGGAGAGGCCTGCCGTCCGGCTTTTTT
>JBEANM010000013.1:0-12695 GCA_041165425.1 Verrucomicrobiota bacterium | reverse complement strand
ATCGCGACGGTAACTCAAGGGCAGGGGGGCTTTTTGGATCCGGCGGCGCCCACAACGGTTGATCCGGTTTCCGAGCCCATTGGGCAGGCCCCTTATCTGGTGCCTATTTTTACCAAGCGTTCCTTGCAGAGCCGGGTACGTTTGCTGGATGGAGAGACTGTGGGTCTTGGAGGATTAATTGCCGAATCGGTGCAGGATGTTGATGACAAGGTCCCGGGATTAGGAGATTTTCCTATTCTAGGACGACTTTTCCGAAGCGAAGCCTCACAGAAAATTAAATTCAATCTTGTGATTTTTTGCACTGTAAGAATTATCGAGCCTGATGGTCGTCTTAGTTTTCCGGAAGACGAATCGAATCCAGAATACGCCCAAACTGGATCTGCGGAAATGATGCCCTCGGTGCCATGATGAATCGACTGCTTATTATTCTAGGCTTTGGTTTTTTGCCGGTCGTGGGCGTATCATCAGGATTGCAGGATCAGCTCGCCTCAGAGACCCAACGGCGAGAGCAAGCGATTCGCCCCTTACAGCAGGCATTATTTCAAGGTGAACAATTAGCAAAACAAGGGGAAACTTTGCGTGCGTGGGAGGGGCTAATCCAGGTTTGGCAACAGACCCCAGAATCTTTGCAGGAGACCTCTTTGGGCCAGCAGGTTCGGCAAGTTCTTTCTGTTTGGGAAGCAGGCTTGGGCGAGAATGAAATGCTTCAATCCCGTCTGCCTAAGGCACGGGAATGGGCATTGCGAGCCTTGCAGCACGATCCAAATAATGCAGGCGCGCAGAGCCTTTTGGAAAAAGCCGACGCCACCCTTCGCCGCGGTGCGAGCGCCGGCGAAGAGGTAAATCCAGCCCTAACCAATCGTTTTTTTGAGAAACTGCGAGGGGTGCGAGATGGGCTTAAGGAGGCACAGCATTTGCGCGAAACTGGCCAGTTGGATCTTTCGGAAATCCGCTATGAGGAAGTCCTCCGATTGGATCCTTTTAACAAGGTGGCCACCGAAGGTATCCGCAAGATTTATGAGGAGCGTTCGCTTGTGGCTGACAAGTCAAGGAGCGTCTCGAATTTGGAGCGGCGTCGAGAGGTGCGGGAAGCTTGGAATAATATCTATCCAAGGCAAACCACGGTTCAAGGTGGGGTACAAATCACCGGTCCCTTGACCGCATCGCCCACCTTTGATCTCGAACAAAAACTGCGGAATATTCGAATTCCCCAGGTTGACTTTTCCGGGGCTGACCTGGAAACGATTCGGCGGGCACTGAATGCCCTGAGTCGTCAATACGACACGGATGCTGCCAAGGTCGGGGTTAATTTCGTGGTTAGTGCCGATGTGGTAAATCCACAACCGGTTAGCCTTAAGCTTCGCGATGTTGCTCTGGAGGAGGTGGTTCGTTACGTCGCCCAAATCGCCGGGGTTAAATCTCGTTTGGGGGATGTGGGGGTGACCTTCAGTCCTTTGGTGGAAACTAGACCTGACCTCATTCCTCGAGAGTTCACTGTCAGCCCATCCTTCTTTAAGGAGTCCGGATCTTCCGAAACTGCCCAAGTCGCACCACGAGGAGGTGCTGCTCTCGACAGCGCCGATGCCGGAGCCTCTGGTCTGAGTGAGCAAGCCAAACTGGAGGAACTGGGTGTCAAGTTCCCGGATGGAGCTTTTGCGGTGTATAATCGAAACACCAGCCGTTTGCGTGTGGTGAACAATGCTGAAATGCTGGATTTGATCGGGCAGCTGATTGGCGCGGCCGAAGAGCAAACCCTGCTGATTCAAGTCGGTGTTCGGTTGGTGGAAATTAATCAAAACGACTTGGATAGTATTACGGCAAATTCAACCTTGGCTGGGTCCCCTCTCTCCGCAATTCCTGCAGGCTTAACCACCAACAACCAAGGTCCGATTCCGGTTACCGGTGCGGGTTGGAATGCTCAACTCAACCAGATTCAAGGAGTCGGTCTTTTGCCCAATAACACCCTGCAGTCCTTTCTGCAGCAGGGGGTTTTGGCTGGAACGAACCAAGGTAGCAGCTATGCGCTTAATACCACTGAATTAGGGGGAACCATATTAAATGGCATGCAGTTTCGCTCCCTCATTACGGCAATCTCCCAAAAAACCAGCGCCAATGTGCTGGCGAATCCATCTATTGTTCTAAAACGAGGCCAGGAGGGTGTCATCGAGGTAACTCAAGAGTTCCGTTATGTTCAGGAATATAATGATCCTCAATCCAGCATTCGTACCATCATCCCTGCGGGTGGGGGTGTGTTTAACACCGGGATTCCCGGTCCTGAGACTGTGATTAGCTCTTTTCCCTCACAAATCAGCGATGCCGTTCCCATTGGAGTTAAAATGGGGGTGAAGCCCGACATTACAGGGGATAACAGCCGGGTTCTGATGGAAATTAAGCCCAGTTTTGTGGACTTTGAGGGCTACATCAATTATGGCACCGAGATCAACTCGGCATATGCGGCGGCTTACTTTTCAAATGCGGTCACCATTCTAACCAATAATATTCAGCAACCCGTTTTTGTCCGACGGGACCTTAGTCTGCCTTCCGTGGAGGTCAGTGACGGCCACACGATGATGATGGGAGGACTTTTGCGGGAGGATATTCAGAAGATCGATGAAAAGGTGCCGATCATCGGCGATATCCCAATTTTCGGAAGGGCTTTTCAGGGAAAAACAGAACAGGCCATTAAAAAGAACACTCTGATTTTTGTGACGCCGCGCATTCTGCAGGTAGACGGTCAACCTCTCAATCCCACGGCGGGAGCAGCCACGACGGTCTCGGCGTTACCCTCTCCTTAGCTATTTACTTTCGGATTAGGCGGTATTCGAAATCGCTGGGAATCTGGCGGGTGTTTCCGGCCGACCATCCCAAAATGTTCGCGGTGGAATAGCCTAAACCACCAAAAATGAAGTAGAAAACCGAACTCGCAGTGTCTGCCGTCTCCGATTTGGCATACCAAAGTCGCAAGGTGACGTCCTTAGGTCCGTGGATGGGAAGGTCAATCCCGCCGCGCCTCTCTTCCTCGTTGATTTTGATTTTTTCGAGCGACTCATAGCGGATCCAAAGGGGTTGCCCGACTTTTTTTGTCTCCATGCCGATTGGTTTCTCTTGTTTTACCTCCGGACGACGTTCCGCGCGGGTTTTCTGCGCGGACTGCATGGTGGGAGAATCCAAAGGAATCCGGAGAATTTGCCGATAGGTGCCGGCCGGAAGAAAAACCTTTTCCTTGGTGTCCAGCGTCTCCAGTTCCAAGTCCTCCGGCAAATTGAGGTTGGAGTTCTCTGGTGTTAAGGGAGGTTTTTTTTCCTCCGCGGATTCCGGCACCTGCGTTTGGGTAGCTGGACCGGTTAATGCCGATGGCGGTGCCTCCTGTTTCGAGGCGCCCCCAAGTGGATCCGAGGATCCAGATGGGGAAGCCTCTTCGGCTATGGCGGCAGGGAGTACAGAAGCCGGTTCCGTGGCATGTAAAGATGCGGAACTGAGGAGAATGGCGAAAAGGATCTCCACGCGCCCGGCGGAGCATTTCATGAAACTAAACCAATGCGGCGAAGCCAGACGGCAGCTTGAGGGTGTTCCCTGCTCCACCCCTGCAGTTCCCAAAGCCATCCCACCTTTTCCGCAAAAAGATAAAGCCCGGCGAGCCCAAACATAAGGATAGGCAGTGTTCCGGCCAAGAAGGGTGGAATACGGTTGCCCTGTCCCAAAGCCACCCCCAAGCGGGTAAAGACCAGAAAGGCAAAAAGAACAAACACACTACTGAAAACGGTGGCAGCCACATTCCGACGCGCATCGGTCATGCCAAAAGCGATGCCAAAGAGGCAGAGCAAAGGGCAAGCCAGAGGGTACATTAGTCGGTGCCAATGTTCCGTGGCGTAGGGGGCGCGTAGCCTCTGGTTCAGACGGGCGGTATCCCCCGCAAGTCGGGCAACTTCCGGCCAAGGCAGGACATCCGGAGGTACTAGTTTGGCCGCCAGCATGGTCGGAGGTTCCGTCAGTTCGGGTAGCAGGAGTTCAGGAAGAATCGGCCCGGCAGTTTCCAGGCCAATCTCCGTCCCATACTCGATCCGGCGCGCGTTTTGGAAATGCCACACCCCGCTGCGGTACTCCCCGGAGACGGCAAAGATTTTTGCAATGTCCCGTCCTTCCGGTTCGGTGCGGATGAGAATTTCCACGTTCTGGAGGGTCTGGGAATGTAAATCCAGCCGACCGATGTACCAGATCGTTCCCTCGGTTTTTCCGGGCAACTTGGGAGAGCGGTACACCACTTGGGAGAAGGAGTTTTCCTCGGTGGACTCCTTCTTAATCTGCTTTTTTACCTTTTCCCGGTTGGCTTGGGCGGTGGGAGAAAGGGAGAAGGAAAGGAAATAAAGGACCAGAGAAAGGCCCGCACTGCAGACGAGGAAAGGGCGGGCCAGGATCAAAGGGCTCATCCCGGCGGCGAGCAGGGCCACGGATTCCCGATGTCGCGAAAAGTAGGCTAGGACATAGAGCGTGGCGAAAAGGACTCCGACAGGGAGGATGGATTGGGCCAGATCAGGCAGCTGAACGAGGAAGTATTTGGCCAGCAACCAAGGGGAGGGGCCTTTCTCGATGAGGCGGCCAATTTTGTCAAAGATGTCAAAAGTCAGCCAAAGGGTAAAAAGAGCTGCGATCACAAAAAGGAGGGGAAATAAAACTGAGCGCCAAAGATATTTTTCGACGATTTTCATCTTCCGTGGGAATCTATAGATAAGTCACCCATGAACCTAGCTCATGATCTTTCCGCCTTGGAGGAGACCGTCAAGCGGTGTCACGTGCTGGTCCCGGCCGTAGAAGCCGCTGGTCGGGCCCTCGCCGATAGGGTGAAGGCCGGATCCAAGGTGCTGACCTGTGGAAATGGCGGCAGCGCGGCGGACGCCATGCATCTTGCCGAAGAAATGACCGGGCGCTACCGCGGCAACCGCCAAGCCTTTCCCGCTCTAGCCCTTTCCGCCGACGGCACGGCCCTGACCTGCATCGCTAACGATTGGTCCTTCGAGGATGTTTTCTCGCGGCAGATCGAAGCCTTTGGTCAGCCGGGCGATGTGCTGGTTGTTTTCAGCACCAGCGGTAAGTCGCCCAACATTCTCAAGGCTCTGGAAGTTGCTAAAAGTCGTAAAATGTTGCGTTTAGGTGCTTTAGGCAAAGGGGGCGGCCCGGCCCTGAAGCTCTGTGACCATGCGATTGTGGTCCCCAGTGACGACACTTCCCGCATTCAGGAAATTCATGGATGGACTATTCATGCTTGGCTGGAGTGCGTGGAAGCGATTGCCGTTGGAAAGACTTAAGGATACGGACTTTATTCTTGGAAAGGCCGGTTTCCAAAGGTAGGGTTTGAGGTTCGCCTGCGGAACTTCGGCCGACTGCCGAGCAACCCCGCAGGTTACAAAGGAGACCGATTTATGGCCGTGGTGATTCGTTTGCGGAAAGAGGGTAAAAAAAATCGCCCTTACTTCCGGGTGGTGGTGACGGATAAGCTGAGCCCGCGGGATGGGCGTTTTCTCGAACTGGTCGGGACTTATGACCCCATGGGCAAAAATGAGGGAATGAAGCTCAAGCTGGACCGAATCGACCATTGGATCGGCCGGGGAGCCAAGGCCAGCGAAACCGTGGCCAGTTTCATCCGTAAGGCTCGCCGCGCCGCCAAGGCCTGAACCACCCGGTGAGACCCGGAATCCCATGCGATACTTTCTCGAAATGGTTCTGGGTCGTCTCGTCACTCATCCTGACGAGGTTGATGTCGAGGAAACCGGCGACGACCGCGGGATCCTCTTTCGCATCCGCGTAAACCCCGAAGACCTCGGCCGGATTATCGGCCGCAATGGCCGCACGATCGAGGCCATCCGCTCCCTCCTCAACGCTGCGAGTCGCGACGATCGGCGCGTGTTTGTGGAGGTTGAAGATGGAGAGGGGCCGGCATGAACATTGATCTCCTCACTCTCTTTCCCGCCATGGCCCAAGCGGTCATGGCCGAAAGTATTCTGGGCCGCGCCCAGCGGGCCGGGCTGGTCAAAATCCATGTCCACCAGCTGCGCGACTACACCCGTGACCGCCATAAGACCGTGGATGACCGCCCCTTCGGCGGCGGCCCCGGCATGGTGATGAAAGCGGAACCTTTGGTCGATGCCATCGAACATCTTCGCGGAGAAGGGGCCGATCGTGCCCATGTGATTTACCTCACCCCGGAAGGCAAGAAGCTGACCCAAGGCCATGTCCGAGAGCTTGCCGCCCGGCATAAGCGGCTCCTGTTGATCAGTGGGCACTACGAGGGGATTGATGAGCGGGTTCGTGAAGGCTGGATCGATGAGGAGATCTCCGTCGGGGATTACATCCTGAGCAACGGCACCCTCCCGGCTCTGACCTTGATTGACGCCTTGGTCCGGCTGATTCCGGGAGTGTTGGGCAACGAGGAGTCGGCCGGCACGGACTCCTTTGAGTCGGGTCTTTTGGAAGGGCCTCAGTACACCCGGCCGGAGAATTTTCGAGGAATGACGGTGCCGGAGGTGCTGCTGTCCGGGCACCATGCCGAGATCGAGGCGTGGCGGAAGGAGCAAGCCTTGGCCCGAACCCGGAGCCGACGCGGGGATTTACTTGGACCGACAAAGAAGGCAGAAGTTACGATTATCAAGGAGGAGTCCGTATGAGCGCGAAGGTCATCGAAACCATCGAAAAAGAACAGTTGAAAGAAGGCCGGGCCGGTTTCCGGGTCGGCGACAAGGTCCGGGTTTTTACCCGGGTTAAGGAGGGCGACAAGGAACGAACCCAGCTCTTCGCCGGGACGGTGATCGCGCGCAAAGGCCGCGGGCTCAACGAGCAGTTCACCGTGCGCCGCATTAGCTACGGCGAGGGTGTGGAGCGTATTTTTCCGGTGCATTCGCCCCGGATCGAAAAGATCGAGGTGGATGCCCGTGGGGCACCCCGCCGGGCCAAGCTTTTCTACCTGCGCAAGCGGGCGGACATGTCCGTCAAGGAAGCGGAGTCGGCTAAAGGGAGCTAAGCCATTCCCCCGGATTGGAAAGCCGAACGGGCGAAAGCCGGCGGTGCGGCGGTTACGGGGGTGGATGAGGCGGGAAGGGGTGCTTTGGCCGGGCCGGTGGTGGCCGCGGCTTATCGGTTTTACCAGAGTGGCACCAAAGTCGCTGGGCTGGACGACAGTAAAAAACTGACCCCAAAGAGGAGGGAAGAAATTTATTTGCGCCTGACTGGGGGGGAGATTGGGGTCTGGGCGGTGGGGGAGGCCTCGGTGGAGGAAATTAACGAACTGAATATTCTGGTGGCCAGCCAGGTGGCCATGCGGCGGGCCTTGGAGGCCTTGCCACCGGGGGAGGGGGTGGTTCTGGTGGACGGTTTGCCGGCCAAGCACTTAGGGCAAGAGCACGTGGCGGTAGTGGATGGAGATGGCACCTGCCCCTCGATTGCGGCCGCCTCGGTCGTGGCAAAATTTTCACGGGACCGCATCCTTTTCGAATTTTCGAGGTCTTATCCTATATATGGTTGGGATCGAAATCGCGGCTACGGTACGGCGGCTCACCTTCGCGCCTTGGCGGATCACGGCCCTTGTCCGCTCCATCGTCGATCGTTTTTACCCGTGGGATCGCCGTCCCTGCCCGGCTTGGAGGCATCGCGGGGAAGCCGGTAGACATGGGGAGAAAGTAGCCGCCCGGTTCCTGCAGCGGGCCGGCTTAAAGATCCTTGTGCGAAACTACCGCCACCGCCGGGGGGAGGTGGATCTCGTGGCCCGCCATGCCCGGGAATTGGTCATGGTGGAGGTAAAGTCCCGCCATCCTCGCGCCCGCCTCGCCCCCGAACATTCTGTCACCTGGACAAAGCAGAGGAGAATTATCTCCACGACCAACGCCTACCTGCGGGAACTGTGTGGTCGTCCGCCGGCGGTGCGTTTTGATATCGTGGAGGTCAGGCAGGCCACCGGCGAGATCCCCCGATGCCGTTGGATCCGGCACGCCTATCGGCTGGAGGATGCCGGGGTGGGATGGAGCCGATGAACACCTTCGTGCGCACCTGGTCTGCAACGGTGCTGGGGGTGGAGGCCTGTCCTGTGGCGGTAGAAGTGGATGCCGGCGGGTCGAAGGAGAATTTTGTGGTGGTGGGACTGCCGGATACGGCGGTCAAGGAGTCCCGCCAGCGGGTGCGTTCCGCCATCTATAATAACGGGTTTTTCTGCCCGGCGGGTTTTATCACGGCCAGCTTGGCGCCGGCCGATCTGAAAAAAACCGGCCCCAGCTTTGACCTCCCCATTGCTTTGAGCCTTCTGGCCTGTGCCGGCCTGATTAACCGGTATCGGCTGGCCGAATGGATGATTGTCGGCGAACTGGGCTTGGATGGGGAAGTGCGGTCGGTGCGGGGAACCTTGGCTATCTCCTTGCTGGCCCGGGAACAAAGGGTGCGGGGTCTGATGGTTCCGGCCAACAACGTCGCAGAAGCGGCGGCCGTTGAGGGGGTCCGGGTGGTTCCGGTGCGCGATCTGCGAGAGGCGGCCGGCGTGATTGAAGGTAAGATGCCCCCGCCCGTGGCACTCCCCAATGGGCGGAACGGCCACCGAACGGAGGATTCGGGGCCGGACTTTTCGGAAGTCAAAGGGCAGGAAGCGGTGAAGCGCGCTTTGGAGATCGCCGCGGCGGGAAATCATAACGTGTTGATGATCGGCCCACCGGGATCTGGCAAAAGCATGCTGGCCAAGAGGATCCCGGGGATCCTGCCAAAGATGACATTGGAGGAGTCATTCGAAACCACACGGATCCACAGTGTGGCGGGCTTATTAAAATCCGAAAATTCCCTGGTCAGCCACCGGCCGTTTCGCAGTCCGCATCATACGATTTCCGATATCGGTCTGATCGGTGGTTCCGCCAACCCCAATCCCGGTGAGGTGAGCTTGGCTCATAACGGGGTGTTGTTTTTGGATGAGCTACCGGAATTTCGCCGCTCGGCGCTGGAGGTCTTGCGGCAGCCTCTGGAAGACGGTCAGGTGACGATCTCCCGGGCGGCGGGCACCCTGACTTTTCCAGCACGTTTTATGTTTGTGGGGGCGATGAACCCCAGTCCCCGGGGAACGGTCGAGGCGAGGGGCTCGATCAAGGCCTCCAAAAAGTATCTAAACCGGATCAGCGGTCCGCTATTGGACCGGATCGATCTGCACTTGGAGGTGCCGGCCATGAAACATGAGCAGCTCTTGTCGGCGGAACCGGGAGAAGGTTCGGTATCCATCCGGGCCAGAGTCGAGAAGGCTCGTGGAGTGCAAACGGCGAGGTTTGGGAAAGGGGTCGGCCTGTTTAATAACGCGCAGATGGGGCCGAGGGACTTGCGGAAGTTTGTTCCCTTGGATGCGGAAGCGAGGGTGCTGTTGGCCCATGCGATGACGGATCTGGGTTTAAGTGCCCGGGCTTTGGACCGAATCTTGAAAGTGGCCCGGACCATCGCGGATCTGGCGGAAAGCGAATCCGTGCAACTGGATCACCTGGCGGAGGCGATCCAGTACCGAACCCTCGATCGGCAGCTCTGGGGTTGAGGAAGGAGCCCGACTGCCGCGGCCGGATCGCCAAGGCGGTCCTAGCAAAACTTTGGGGTTAATAGGCCTGAATTTCGCATCCAGCCACGTGCACGACTGATCAGCGGGGAAGTCCCAAAACCTTCACGCCGGGCTTAAGGCCGCGGCTGGAGAACCAGTCGCGGTTAGTCTCAATCGCGTAGGCCACCTTATCCGACTTGCTTGCCACCCTCGTTTCCTCGAAAGGAACCAAAGGCAGGATCTCCAGAATCACGCCTTCCGCATCAAGAAAAGCGACATCCAAAGGGATAGAAGTGTTTTTCATCCAGAAAAAAGCTTTTTTCGGGGTGCCAAAGAGAAAGATCATTCCCCGATCGTGGGCGAGAGATTCGCGGTTCATTAGTCCCAGGGCCTGTTCCCCGGGAGTTTCCGCGATTTCCACCGTGAGTTTGTGGTCTCCGATCCGGAGCTTGGCCTCGCTTCCAGCTTGGGTGCAACCGGTGGTCCAAGCCATCAGACCGAGGGCTAGCAGGGCAGCTTTTTTCAATAGCGGGGCAGGGAGGGATCCACTTCCTCCGACCAAGCGTCGATTCCGCCCTTAAGGTTGAGGAGGTTCTTGTATCCCTGCTGCTGGAGAAAGAGCAGGGCCTTGGCGCTGCGGATGCCGGCCTTGCAGTGGATGACGATCTCTTGGTCGACAGGGATTTCCTGCCAGCGCTTGGGGACATCACCCAAGGGAATCAGGGTGGAGCCGGGGATTCGGGAGATTTGAAACTCGTGCGGCTCGCGCACGTCGATCAGGACAAAGGGTTTTTTGGAATCGATTCTCTTTTTCAGATCCACGCAAGTGATCTCGGGAACCTTGGGGCCTTCTTGGTGAATCGGGCCCTCGCGCGCTGGTGCCCCGCAGAACTGCTCGTAGTCGATCAGGCCGGTGATCGTCCGGTTCTTACCGCACATGGGGCAGTCCGGATTTTTGCGTAGCTTCATCTCACGGAAACGCATCTTGAGGGCGTCAAAAAGCAGGAGACGCCCGAGGAGTAGATCACCAATCCCGAGAATCAGCTTCACCGTCTCAATGGCCTGCAGCACCCCGATGACCCCGGGCAGGATGCCGAGCACACCACCTTCCGCGCAGCTGGGGACGCTGCCGGGCGGGGGAGGTTCGGGATAGAGACAGCGGTAACAGGGGCCTTGATCGGCCCAGAAAACCGTGCACTGGCCCTCAAAGCGGAAGATAGAGCCGTAGACGTTCGGTTTGCCCAGGAGGGCACAAGCGTCGTTGACCAGATAACGGGTGGGAAAATTGTCTGTTCCGTCGACGATGACGTCGTAGGGGCGAAAGAGTTCCAGCGCATTATCCGAGCGGAGGGCGACCTCGTGCGTCTCCACCTCGATGTGGGGATTGATTTCGAGGATTGTCCGCTTGGCAGACTCAACCTTGGGGTGGCCGATGGTGGTCTGGCGGTGGATGATCTGGCGTTGGAGGTTGGATTCGTCCACTCGGTCAAAATCCACAATACCCAGTCGACCTACCCCGGCGGCGGCCAGGTAAGCGAGGAGGGGGGAGCCTAGCCCGCCGGTACCGATGGCCAGCACTCGGGCCGCCTTGAGCTTGCGCTGCCCCTCCACCGTAACCTCGGGCATGATCAGGTGCCGGGCATAACGGCGCATTTCCGGCGGGCCGAGGTGCAAAGCGGCCGCGGTTTCCTGGATACGGGAGATCAGGGACATCGAAAAACTATAACCAAAAGAGGGTGGGGGGTCGAGAAAGCGTGTGTCATCCGGTCGCCTGCCGAGACAGCCTTACCGGATTTAATGGCCCTGAAAAAATTCGCCCTGCAATTCGAGCTCGTCGGTGAATTTCGGCCGCTTTTCCACTTGGTCTAGGTAGCGGAAAAACTCCTCAGAAGTTTCGAACAGGTGCCCCTTTTCAATGTAGGAGTCGGTCGTGAACGGGCTGAAGCCGCCGCGAGGAAAAATCATGTAGCGGGCTTTCATATAATCCCGGGCGTGGCCCAGTTCGTCCATCATGCCGGTGGAGAGGGGAGGACGCTCGGGGTAAGGGTGGATGGCGACGACAGCGTGGACCTTGCCCACGTACCAGTGCAGATCGCGGTGAACGGTGTAGGCATAAATGGATTCGCGGTCGCTGGTGGGCACACCGTCAAAGTTTTGGCCGATCTCGATCGACTGTGGGTCGACGATGACCGCGTACTTGCGGAGTTGATGGATAATCCGGTTAATCTCCTGCCGCTTTTCCGGCGTACCGTAGCTCATCGAATAGCTGGCGTAGATGACCCAGGGATTGGGATGGGTGACGAGCTTGTAGAGGGCTTCGGGCGGTTCGCCTACGGCGATGACGTAGTGGGGGATACCCATATAGCGGGCCCAATCCTCGGAGAGGCTGACCTCCTCGTTCATCCAAGAAAGGATCTCGTAAAGGTTATGGTTGCGCTCCTTGAGGGCCTTGAGGAAAGGATCGGAGACTTGGGGGTTTTCCAGCTTCTGTTTGATGGACCATTCGGCGTCGATGAGGGTGACGATCAGGTCCGGTTTGATGAAATCGCGGATGATCCGCTGGTCCTTGAATTTCCGGTTAATCCGGTTCCACTCTACGGTGGCGGGGGCGCGGATGATCACGTCCCGCTGGTTGTGGCGGAAGATTTCGTATCCGATTTTTTCGTATTCCCGTTCTCGGGTCAGCTCAAAGACGTAATCGGTGTCGTCGACGGTATTGTAGACCTTGATTTCGCGGTGGTTGCGGTGCCCAAGGGCGACGACCTTGCGGATATACTCCGCATCGTCCATACCCGCGACCATGCCGGTGACAAGAGTGCGCATGGGGGAAGAATGTAGAAAAAGAGCGAAAAAGCGAACAGGTTTAGGGATTTAGGGATTAAGGGGTTAAGGGATTTAGGTAGTTTAAGCTAAAAATCCGAGGGGACTTAGCTACCTGAATCCCTTGATCCCGGAACCCCTGAACTCCTCGAAGAAGGTGGCTAGGGCCGGAATCGAACCGGCGACACGAGGATTTTCAGTCCTCTGCTCTACCAACTGAGCTACCTAGCCGTAAAAGCAAGGGAGGAGCCTAAAACAGCCTCGTCTAGGTGGAAAGAGCGGTTTGCAGGGAGGGTTAGGGATATTTAGTATAAATCTATGAGCCAAGAGACCACGG
>JBEANM010000012.1:0-14621 GCA_041165425.1 Verrucomicrobiota bacterium | reverse complement strand
AACAAGGGGTCCGATGTGTCTACGCTCAGGTGGTCACCCGGGGGGACCGTCGTGGGGAACGGATGTTTGCCCGGTATGGATTTCGCGTGACGGACCGGCGTCGGATTACCAAGTTCCAGGATCAATCGACCGAACCGGTGACTCTTTGTACGGTGGTGAAGGATCTGGCGGAGTCCCCCCTCCTGTACGGGAAGGATCTGCACCGCCAAGGAGGGCGGAAATATGGCCGGGGAGATCGGAAGCTACTTTTGTCCCTGCACGATTTTCACCCCGGCAGCCGTCCGGCGATTGAGGAACAGCTGGATTTTTGCCTGCAACGTTGTCCAGGCCACGCCTCGATTCTGGTGATTCCAGAATACCACCACGGGAAGTCTGTAGAGTCCTGTCCGGCCAGCCTGCGACGCCTGGAGGCCTGGCAGCGTGAGGGGCACGATCTAGCTGTGCACGGCTATTTTCACGACCGGAAGGACCTGCCGGATGGCTCTTGGTTCTGGACCAGAATCTATACAAATCAAGAGGCCGAGTTTTATCATCTAAACCTCGCGGAGGCGGAGTCCCGCCTGGATCGTGCTTTGGCGATCTGGCGGCGGCAGGGTTGGGCGGCCAAGGGGTTCGTGGCTCCCGGATGGCTTTTCGACTCCTCCCTGGAATCGATCCTCCGCCGGAAAGGCTTTGCCTATACGTGCCGTTTGACGGAAGTGTCTCATTTGGCGGACGGGGGCCGGGATCGGGTTTGGGCAGGAACCTACAGCCTTCGTTCTGCCTGGCGCCGGAGTTTGGCGCGTCGCTGGCAACCTATTTGGAAGGCCTTGTGGGCTGGTCGGCCCTTGGTTCGGCTGAGCCTGCATCCGTCTGACTTGGAGGTTGCCTTTGTCCGGGAGCAGGTGGGGGCCTTGCTCGAAGAGTTGTCGTCGCGCGGCTATCGGTCAGTCTCTTACGCTGAACATGTCCAAGTGTGATCTCCATCTTCACTCCGTCCATTCAGACCGCCCATCCGAGTGGATTTTGCGCAAGGCGGGGGTGCCGGACAGCCTTTCCCGCCCGGGTCATCTTTACGAGCAGCTGCGAGAGAAGGGGTACGATTTTGTCACCCTCACCGATCATAACACCCTGGGAGCGTTCCGGGATTTGCAGGGGCGGGAGGGATTTTTTCCAGGTGTGGAAATCACCACATACTTTCCCGATGACCGATGCAAGGTTCATCTCTTGGCTTGGAATCCGGATGAGCGACAGTTTGCCGAAATCGAAAAACTACGCCCCAACCTGCTGGAGTTAGCCGTTTTTTTGCGTCGGGAACGGATCGCTCATGCGGTGGCGCATCCGCTGATCAGTGTGGACGGTCGCCTGACTCCGGATCACTTCGAAAAGCTTCTATTGTTGTTTTCCGCTTTCGAGACGGTGAATGGCCTGAGATCACGGGTGGCCCAAGACGTGACGCAGATGTGTCTCGACGCCTTGACGCCGGAAAAAATGGAGGCCCTGGCCCGAAAGCACGGGATTGAGCCGGTTGGGAAGGAGCCGTGGAAAAAGGCCCGGGTAGGTGGATCGAACGACCACTGCGGCTTGTATGCCGGGCAGGTCTGGACGGAGGTACCCGGGGTACGGGATCCGGCTGCTTACCTCGAGGGGGTCATGGAGGGGCGGGGTGTGGTGCACGGCTCCGGCGCCGACCCGGCTCGCTTCGTAAATGGGCTCTTCCACATCCTGTTTGAGTTTTTGCGGGAAAAAGTCGGCCACCGGGCGCCGCGCGGATCGGAACTGCTGCTGCGAATCGTGAACCGGTTTTTGGCGGGCGAGAATCCGGTGGAGGTTAGCTTCTTGGATAAGGCCCGATATGCGGTGGAAATAGTGACCAGTGGCCGGATATTGGAATTCTGGAAAGCACCTGAAGGGGGATTGAGCAAGGAGCTGGCGAGCTATCTGGGCAGTTCGAAAACCCGCAAGGTGTTGCAGCGTGTTCTGGAGGAAGAAAAAGAGCCTGAGCGCCGGAGTTTTCGTTTGGCCTCCAAGATCAGGGGTGATTCCGCTGGGCTTGGCCACGGCACCTTATCTTTATTCCTTTCACTCCTTGCGGGTGAATCGGGATCTTTGGGGGGAGGTGGCCCGCCGTTGCACCGGTAGCCGCCCGCCGGAACTGGAGAATCGCCGGAAAGGTTGGTGCACTGACACGTTGGAGGACGTGAACGGCGTGGCGCGGACGATCCGGACGATGGCCGCGGCCGGGCGGAAGCAGGGGGCCGATCTGACGATTCTGACCAGCCGTCCGGATTTGGCACCCGAAGTTGGGGTCATCAATTTTTCGCCTGTCGGGGTGTTTACGATCCCAGAGTACGAACTGCAGAAGCTGAGTTTTCCTCCGATTTTGGAGTTTGTGGATCATGTGGTTCGGAAAGGGTATACCGAGCTCATCCTCAGCACTCCGGGACCGACGGGATTGACCGGGCTTCTGGCGGCGAAGCTCCTTGGGTTGAGGGTTAGCGCCATTTACCACACCGACTTCCCGCAATACGCACGGTTTTTGAGTGAGGACGATCCCATGATTGAGGGAATCGCTTGGAACTATATGCACTGGTTTTACAGCCAGATGGACCGGGTCTATGTGAACTCACAGAAATACCTGGACCGGTGGGTGGAGAGAGGGCTCTCCCGCGAAAAGCTGGAGATTTTGCCGCGCGGTCTGGAGACCGAGGTTTTTGATTTACAGTACCGGGATCCTGAATTTTGGAAGCGGCGTGGGGGGCGGGGCCAAGTGGTTCTCTATGTCGGACGCATCTCCAAGGAAAAGGAGCTGGATTTCCTTGCGCAGGTGGCGGATCGAATGAAAGGAGATGCCGGCGTGACGTTTGCCTTTGTGGGAGACGGTCCGTTTTTGCCGGAGCTAAAGAAAAAGGTGGCCGGAGGAATCTTTACCGGGGCCCTGCATGGGCAGGAGTTGTCCCAGGCTTATGCCTCAGCAGACCTTTTTGTTTTTCCTAGCACGACGGATACCTATGGCAACGTTGTGATTGAGGCCTTGGCGTCCGGGTTGCCTGTCCTGGTTTCCGACCAAGGCGGTCCTCGTGAGCTCCTGCGCGATCCCGCCGACGGGGAGGTGATTTCGGGCGGGGCGGGGGAATGGGAGAAGGCGATTCGCAGGCTTTTAGCCTCGGGGGGGCAAATGGGGGCTCGCGCTCAGAGGCGGGAACGGACCGTGACAGGGCGAGGGTGGGGAGATGCTTTTGCCAGGTTTTGGGAAGATGGCCTTTTGTGAATAACCTTTTTGGCAAATAGTTTGACCAGACATCATTTTACTTATTTTATCTTCTAATGGCCGAAGGAGTACCTTTACCCCCAACACCACCGAGGCCGCCTGGCGCTTCTGGGGCTACTCCCTTGCCGAAGCCGCCAGTCCCTCCTGGCGCTCCTTTGATTAAGCCTCCCGGTCTTTCACTACCTGCGGCTAAACCATCCGGGATATCCCCGACAGTCTCTCCGACCGGTGTTAAAAAAGAGACCATGCGCTTAGCCCCACCACCAAAACCGATGGCTCCTGGGGGGCCTGCCGTCCCTAGTTTGCCGTCCTTGCCGAAGCCGCCGGGCCCTCCCATCCCGGTTCCCGCGGGAGGGCCGCCTCCAGTTCCCCCGGTTCCCGGAATCGCGAAGCCCCCGGGAGATCTCAAAAAAGAGACCATGAGGATCTCGCTTCCTCCGCGTCCCGGGGCGGCCGGTGGTGCTAAGCCAGCGTCCTCCACCGTCGCCATTCCTGCTGCCACCAAGCCGCCCCTTCCTGGGACTGGAGCTCCTGCGCCCAAGCCCGGAACACCCGCTGGCGCTGCCCCTAGGGCAGGGGCCCCCATGGGTGCCAAGCCCGCGGCAGTTGCTCCTGGGCCCGTGCGGACCGTGGTGGATACCGATAGTTCCGGCACCGCCTTGGCCGTGGCGGCCCTGATTGCATCCCTGATTTCGTTCGGTGTTGTCTTAATGAGCTTTCTGCAGAAATAGGAGGATTCTATGGCTGGCAATGCAACCGTCGTTCTCAATCAGGCAAACTTTGAAACTGCCGTCCTGAAATCCTCGGTTCCTGTACTGGTGGACTTTTGGGCTGAGTGGTGTGGTCCGTGCCGGATGATCTCACCGTTACTGGAGCAGATCGCTCATGACCATGCTGGCAAAGTGGTGGTGGGTAAGGTGAATGTGGATCAGGAGCAGGCGCTGGCCTCCAAGTATGGTATTCAGTCGATCCCGGCCTTTTTCATTTTCAAGAACGGGCAGGTGACAGACCAGTTTATCGGGGCCCAGCATTCCCGGCAGTCGATCGAAGCCAAACTAGGCGTCGCTTAAGGCAGAGCTGGAGGCGAACGAATGCCGCCGGACTAGGCGGCAGATAGAATTAAGCCGGTTGGGCGGTGAACGTGCAGCGGTAGAGCCCGGCAACCCGTTCCTCATCCCGCTTGATCTTGGCGCGGAGGATTTTCTCGAACATTTGGCGCTCGTAATCACGGATCACCGGGAAGGCGTCTACGCAGTCCTGGATGGCAGAATTAAACTCCGTAATCCGGTGGTTACGGGTCGAGTTGTCGAAGCTGTACTCGGACATGTATCCGTCTTCTTCCCGCAACTGGGCCAGACCACGGAACCGGGCTTCGCCTTCAAGCTTCTCCAGCTTATGTTCGTAGCGGGCGGTTTCGGCCTTGTAGATATTGAGCAGGATCTTTTCGGGGGCCAGGGAGCCAAAGCTTTCTTTCACGGCTTCCAGAATCTGCATGCTGAACTGCGGGTAGCGACTGGGGAAGAACTCCCGGGCGCCGTCGGTCAACCGGTAGGCCTTTTCCGGACGGCCCATGCCCTTGGGACGACGCCAGGTGTCCAGATAGCCCTCCCGCTCCAAGCCGATGCAGTGCTGTTTGATCCCCATGTAGGAAAGACCAACCCGTTGGCAGAGCTCGCTGACGGAAAGGCCTTGGCTGCGCTTGATCTCGCGAAGGATCGCGAGCTTGGGGTTGTGGTTGTTCTTGGTATGCAGCCGTGTCTTCATTCCGAGGGGTTAAAATTTCAACCAAGAATCGACCGCGAAGCAACCTTTGATTTGAAAATATTCACTAGCCCTAACGGGACTCGAACCCGTGCACCGGCCTTGAGAGGGCCGTGTCCTAACCAGCTAGACGATAGGGCCGTGGAATCGAAAATAATACCGCCCTTAGATTCCCGGGGCAATCCCCAAGGGGCGGGGCTTATTCCACGGTGACGGATTTGGCCAAGTTGCGGGGCTTGTCGACATCCCGTCCCAAGGCAACGGCCGTGTGGTACGAAAAAAGCTGCAAAGGAATCACATTCAAGATGGGTTGAATCAGCTCATGGGATCGCGGAACCGTGAAAACCGCGTCTGCCAACCCGGCAATCTTGGCATCCCCCTCATGGGCCACTGCCAGAACCGGTCCTCCGCGGGCCTTAATTTCCTGAAGACTGCCTAGATTCTTGTCGTAAACACCGTCGTGCGTGGCGATCAAAACGGTCGGGGTCTCCTTGTCGATCAGGGCAATCACGCCGTGCTTAAGTTCTGCGCTGGGGTAGCCCTCGGCATGCACGTAAGTGATCTCCTTCATTTTAAGGGCGCCTTCCAGGGCGATGGGAAAGTTGGCCAACCGGCCCAAGAACAACATCGAGCGAGCCTTGGCGTATTTTTCAGCTACGCGGCGGATTTCTTCAGAACGCTGGAGTACAGTCTGGATGTGTTCCGGCAGTTTTTCCAAAGCCGCAAGAATTTCTCGGCCATGGGCGGCCGAGAGGGCATGGATTCGGCCCAATAAAAGTCCGAGCAGGGTAAAAATGACGACCTGAGAGGTGAAGGACTTGGTCGCGGCGACTCCGATCTCCGGCCCCGCATGCATATAAACCCCGCCATCACTTTCTCGGGCAATGGTGCTGGAAACGTTATTGCAGATGCCGAGACAGCGGAAGCCGCGCCGCTTGGCCTCCCGGAGAGCCCCAAGTGTGTCGGCGGTTTCGCCGGACTGGCTGACGGCAAAAAACAGCGTCTTGTCATGCACCGGGGAGTCGCCGTAGCGGAACTCGCTGGCGTGCTGCGTATCCACGGGAATTTTGGCGAGGGTCTCAATCAGGTATTTGCCCACCATTCCTGAATGCAGGGCCGTGCCGCAACCCAGCACAAAAATCCGTTCCACACCCAGAAGATCTTCGGCGGACAGGTTGAGGCCGCCCAGTTTGGCGGTGGCCTCGTCCAAATCGATACGGCCACGAAAGGCGTTCCGCACGGTTTCGGGCTGCTCAAAGATTTCCTTCAGCATGAAGTGCGGATGCTTGCCCTTGTCGCTTGCCGCCACGCCTCCCTCAATTTCCTCTACCTGGACGGCCTTTTGGCCAAGCGGGGACGCGACGTCGAAACGATCCGCATGCAGGGCAACTATTTCCTGGTCCTGGAGAATCACCACCCGGTTGGTGTAGGGAGCGAGGGCCTGGGTGTCGCTGGCGAGAAAGTTCTCTCCATTGCCCACCCCGATTACCAGCGGACTTCCGCGCCGGGCCCCCACAACCAAACCGGGCAAGTCCGAGTGGATCACCGCGATACCGAGCGTCCCCTGGATTTGCTTCAATGCCTTCCGGACAGCCTCCACGAGCCGCTTTTCACCACCCTCCTTGCTCTCCTGAAAGGTTTCGCCCAGTAGGTGGGCCAGAATTTCGGTGTCGGTATCGGAAACAAAACGGTGACCGGCCTTCATCATCTTTTCCTTTAACTCGAGGTAGTTCTCGATCACCCCGTTATGCACCAAGGCCAGTTTGCCGGAGGAGTCGAGGTGAGGGTGGGCATTGAGATCGGTGGGGGCTCCGTGGGTGGCCCAACGGGTGTGACTGATTCCAGAATGACCCTCCACTGGCTTGGCTCGACAGGCCTTGGCTAACTCCTCGATTCGGCCGCTCTTTTTCCGGACCTCGATGCCTTTGCCATTTAAGATCGCCAAGCCAGCAGAGTCATAACCCCGGTATTCCAGTCTCCCCAAGGCATCAAGGAGGATCGGTTGGGCGTTCCGTGGGCCAACATATGCGACAATTCCGCACATCGTGCACTTGTTCTACATTTTTACGTAGATAGGGTCAATGTATGAGCCCAACGGGGAATTCCAGCCCTGACCAAGTCATTACGGTCATATTGGGAGGTGGAGAGGGGAATCGCCTCTTTCCGTTGACCCGGGACCGCGCCAAGCCGGCCGTCCCGATCGGGGGTAAGTATCGGCTCGTGGACATCCCCATCAGCCTCAGCCTGAACTCCGGCATCAAGCGTATCTTTCTCCTCACCCAGTACCTCAGCTCCTCCCTGCATCGCCACGTGCAGCAGAGCTACCGGTTTGACGACTTCATTCCCCGCGGATTCATCGAGATCGTGGCCGCGCAAAAAACCCGTGAGGCCACCAACTGGTTTCAGGGCACGGCCGACGCCGTCCGCCAAGGGCTAATCCATTTTGATAACCACCCCCACGATCACGTCCTCATCCTTTCCGGGGATCAGCTGTACCGGATGGATTTCCGCCAAATGCTCGAACGGCACAACTCCTCCGGGGCGGATATCACCATCGCCGCCTTGCCTGTCGACCGTGAAAGTGCCCCACGTCTCGGCCTCCTCCGTGTGGACGCACAGCACCGAGTCACCGAATTTGTGGAGAAACCCAAAGACCCCAAGGTCCTCGACGCCCTCGCCGGAGCCTCCGGTCTTCCGGCCCAACGTCCCTTTCTGGCTTCGATGGGAATCTATATTTTTCGCCGGGAGGTGCTGCGTGACTGCCTAGCCAAGACCCCAGGGGATGATTTTGGAAAAAACGTCCTGCCGGCGGCGATCCGAGACCGCAAGGTGTCCGCTTACCTTTATGACGGTTACTGGGAGGACATCGGGACCATTGGCTCTTTTTACCGGGCCAACCTCGATCTCCTTGCGCCCGTGCCGAAGTTTGATTTTGGCCTCAACGCCGCCCCGGTTTACACCCGAGCCAGATTTCTACCGGGTTCCGTGGTGGAGAACAGCCAGGTGATCCGAGCGATTATTTCCGACGGCTGCATGATTTTACGCAGTGTGCTGGATGATGCGGTCGTCGGTATTCGGCAACGGATCGGTTCGGAGTGCAAAATCCGGCGATCCATTCTGATGGGGGCGGACTTCTTTGAGACTCCCGCCCAACGGCAGGAGAACGCCCTGGCCAATCGGCCGGATGTCGGGATCGGCGGGGGTACGGTGATTGAGGATGCCATCGTGGATAAAAATGTGCGCATCGGCCGGCGGGTGACGATCCGTGCCGCCGGCAAGCCGGCAGAGATGGACGGCCCGAATTTCTACGTCCGTGACGGCATTGTCATCATCCCTAAGGGGGCCACGGTGCCGGATGGCACGGTCATCTAGAATTCCTAAAAACGGTTGTGTTTTCGCCGCGGGCACGGGATGATTCCAGCAAGTCAGCGGGCGTGATGTAATGGTAGCCTGCGAGCTTCCCAAGCTTGATGCGAGGGTTCGATTCCCTCCGCCCGCATTAAATATCTAATCAAAAGTTATTTACGCCGAAAAATCGAGGGGAATAGACGCGATTTACAACAATTTCTTACAACAAAGTCCCCAAAAAAAATCGAATTCAGGGTTCGATTCCCGGCGGACTCCTAGTGCGCAAGTTTAGCTTTTGCCGAGCTCTCGATCCAAAGAAACAAAACCGGCAGGAGAACTAAAGTTAAGAATGTGGACGTAATGATCCCTCCAATTACCACGGTTGCTAAGGGACGCTGAACCTCGGCCCCGGCTCCCGTGGACAAGGCCATAGGAAAAAAGCCGGCCGCAGCTACCGATGCCGTCATCAGCATTGGCCGAAGGCGGGTAAATGTCCCTTGCTGGATGGCGGTCGCCAACGAAAGGCCTTCTCGGCGAAGTTGCTGGATATACGTGATCAGCATTACTCCATTTAAAACAGCTATGCCCGAAAGCGCTAAAAACCCTACCACCGCGGAAATCGTCAAGGGCATGCCCCTGAGGGCCAGAGCCAGAATTCCCCCCGTCACCGCGGTGGGGACGCAGACCAGCACCAGTAGGGCATGACGGAAACTTTTGAGAGCCGCAAATAGGAGTATCAGGATGAGGCCTAAGGTCATGGGCACCACAACCCGAAGCCGTTGGGTGGCTTCTTCATAGTGCTTAAATTGGCCGCCCATTTCAACCCGGTAGCCTTTGGGTAGATCAATTTTGGAAATCTTTTTCTGCGCTGCGACAACCCAATCGCTGGTGCCTCCTTTCAGGCTAACCATCAGCGCAATCCGGCGTTGTCCAGTTTCCCTCGAAATGGCGTTCACCTGGTCGCTAACCTTAAACACCGCGATATTTTCCAGCGGGACCGTGCCGCCGTCTTCGGTGGGGACGGGCAGTCGGCGGATCTGGGTCAAGTCATTGCGTATATGTTCAGGCAGGCGCACGACCACGGGAATCCGTTGATTACCCCTGATCACTGCGCCCACTTCGCTTCCACCCAGGGCCGTGGCGATCACCTCATTGATTTCTCGGGCATGGACCTGGTAGGCCAACATGGCTTGGCGATCTGGTTGAATTTCGAGCACCGGTGCCTTGCCCAATGTGTCAAATTCGACTTCCCCTGTCCCGGGGACTTTTTCCAGGACCTCTCTGATTTCGTTTCCAATTCTTTCTAACTCCGTGAAGTCGTCGCCGAAAATCTTTACCGAGATATCGGCCCGTGTTCCTTCGAGGATTTCGTTAAAACGCATCTCGATGGGTTGGGAAAGAATGTACGACTGTCCTGGCGTTGTTTTTTGTAGCAATTCAGAAAGCCGCACTGCCACATCCTTTTGGTGGTTGGATCCCTTCCATTCCGAGCGGGGTCTTAGAATCAAGAAGGAATCAGCGATGTTTACCCCCATGGGATCTGTGGCTGCCTCATCGGTTCCGATTTTGGAGTAGATTTGGGCAACCTCAGGCATGTTTTCGAGGACCACCTTTTCGGACTTTTGTTGCATGATCAGGGCCTGGTCCAAGGAAACCCCGGCTGCCCGGATCATGTGGACAGCGATGGCGCCCTCATCAAGCCGGGGCAAGAATTCCTTGTCCATCCACGCAAGGATTCCCATGGAGAAGATAAAAACTCCGACCGTCCATCCGAGGAACCTCCGACGCTGTTGCATGGCCTTTTCGTACAGTCGTCGATGTGCATCCTGGATCGAGCGAAGCCAGCGAGGATCGTGATCATGGGAAAAACCCCTTAGGGCCAAACGACAAAGCGCGGGCATTCCGAGCAGGGCAACAAAGAGTGAGCCGAACAAGGCCAGCATCACCGTCAAGGCCATGGGGTGAAACATTTTTCCCTCGATGCCACCCAGGGCAAGAATAGGGACGTAGACGATGGTGACAATCATGACCCCGAAACACATCGGGGAAGCGACCTCCTGGGCGGCGTTAAGAATGATCTGACTTCGCTCCTTGTCCGCCAAGGGGGGGTGGCTTCTTTTGTGCTGATTTTCGCGAAGCCTCCGAAGGATATTTTCCACCATCACCACAGAGCCGTCCACGATGAGCCCAAAATCAACCGCCCCTAGACTCATGAGATTGCCTGAAATTCGACATGGGACCATTCCTGTCACGGCGAGAAGGAAGGACAAGGGGATTGCTAAGGATACGATCAGCGCGGCCCGAAAGTTCCCCAGCAGGAAAAGCAGGACCACGATAACAATCACCGCCCCCTCGGTCAGATTGAGTCGCACCGTCGCGATGGTCCGGTCGACAAGATCGGCGCGGTTGGATAGCACCCGGATTTCAACGCCCGGGGGCAGGGAGGGGGAGATTTCTTTGATTTGGGCTTCAACCGCGCGAGCCACAATCCGAGGATTCTCGCCCGCCAACATCATGACGGTTCCGAGAAGCGCCTCCCGGCCATTCCACGTTGCCGCCCCAACGCGAACGGAAGATCCCGTTTGCACCTCCGCGACTTCGGATAGCCGCAGGGCGGTGGCTCCCGGTCCGGTTTTAACCGCCAAGGTCGCGACTTCTTCCGGTTGGTTTACGCGGGTATTGGCACGCACGTTCACCTGCTCTCCGCCCACGGACAGGATTCCGCCGCCCGCGTTTTCCGTGTTTTCGGCCATCACGTCACGAATTTCCCGGAAGGAAAGGCCTGCCCCCGCCATCTTGTCGGGTAAAGCCAAGACCAGAAGTTGTCTTTCTTTGCCACCGACGGTGTTAATTTCAGCAACCCCAGGGACTGAGCGTAACCTTGGTTTGATAAAAAGATCGTGGATGCGCTTCAGCTCCATCAATTGTTCGGAGCGTTCAGTGGGAATATCGGGACCCCTGGCATCCGTCTTGAAGTCGACTGTGTAAAATACAATTTCTCCAAGTCCGGTGACCATCGGGGCAAGCCGTGGGGTCACATCCGCAGGAAGGGACGGGATGGCGGTCTGAATCTTTTCAGAGATCATCTGTCTGGCTCGGAAGAGGTCGGTGCCATCGCGAAAAATTAAGGTAATTTGGGAGAGGCCAAACTTTGAGAGTGACCGGATCTCTTCCATGCCAGGAACACCGCCTAACTCGGTTTCCAGGGGAAAGGTCACCTGTTTTTCTACTTCCTCCGGGGCCAATCCCTTGACCAAGGTGTTGACCTGGACCTGAACAGGAGAGATGTCTGGCACGGCATCAATTGGCAAATGGGTGAAGGAGTAAAGCCCCACGAAAACCGTGGCGATTAAGACCAGGACCACGCCGCGAGCGTGCTCCACGCAGAAAGATAAAACTGGCTTCATTTAATGGCCGTGGCCTCCGCCACCCTCTTTTTTTCTCTCCAGCAGATAAAGCGCATCCACGGATCGGGTTGCGACCTCGTCCTTCTCCTGCAGTCCGTCCAAAATCTCAACCCAACCTGCATCTTGAGCTCCCGTTTTGACCGGCGTTCGTAGCCAGGAATTTTCCTGACGCAAATAAACCACCGGACCTGCTGCCGTGAGGAGGACAGCCTCGACTGGGACGGCCAAAGCTTTGCGGGGCTGAATCTCTAGGGGTACGGAACCCGTCACGATGTCACCCACCTGAAGAGAAATCGCTGGATCCTTGATTTCCCATAGCAACTCGCGTTGACCGGCTCGCCATCCGGCTTCCTCTTCTTCCTTGTTCAAAAGGGATCCCGTGAACAGATCTGTGGATGGTGGGGGGCGGGAAAAATTCGCTTCACTTTTTCTCGTGATTGCATTCGCCATCTCTGCCGGCAACAGGCAGCTGGCATAGGCAAAACCTTGTTTTTCCCGCCCGTGTCGCAGGCTCGCTTCGCCAGCCCCCCGATAAATCTGCCCGGAAAGCGGAGCGGTTTGTCCAAACTCACGATGTACAGCCGGCTTTGACTCCGGAGCCAAAACAGCCGCCTCATCCGGGGTCAGGGTAAGGGCCTCCTCTTTTTCGTTACAATGATCTTCCTTTTCTTTGTCGTCTTCATGGGAATGGACTTGGGGCTCGATTCCCGCCTTGGGGATCTGGGCTGCGGGCGGAGGCGAAATTGAGGTTTCCATTTCTTTCCCCTGGGTCGCCGGTTTGCAGGCAGCGATGAGCAAAGCCGATCCCGGAATCAAACAGCAGGATAATGCGAGGATATTCCGATTCATCATGGGTTTGCTTCCGATGAGCTGACCGCCTGGGCCTGGCGGGTAGGCAAGCAGCTGCCAGCCGTGAGGAGGTCGAGGTCTAGCCAACTTTGCCAGGCCTCCAACAGGCTTTGGTTACGGGTTCGAAGAGCAGCGAGGAATTGACGTTGTACTTCAAGCAGAAGCTGGATCCCCACCGCTCCTGTTCGATACTGGCGGTCCGCCAGGCCCGCGGATTGAGAAAGGATGGTAATGTCCCGTGCGGGGGTAGCCTGGAGGTGTTCAAGGGCCAGCGTATAGGCCCGGATTCTTTGATAAATCGCCATCCGAACCTGGCGGGCAGCATCCTGTTTGAGCCAGTAGGCCTTTTCCTGGCGTGCCTTGGCTGTATCAATTCCTCCCTGGTTCCAGTTCCAAAGAGGCAAGGACATTGCCAGGACTCCACCGATGTTGATGGCGTCTTCGCCAGCCGTTTCCTGGCTGAAATATGGCCCCACTTTGAAATCCGGGGCCATTTCCAACTCCGCGGCACTGACCGCCTTGACCGCACGCTCAAGCTCCAGATGACGCATTCGTAGCTGAAGGTTGTTGTCTTCTCCGGACCGCACCAGCTCGGGAATGTCTCCCACAGGGAAAGCAGGGGTTCCCAACTCGAGAGCCAGCCGGATTTCCTGATTGGCTGGACGCCCTAGCAGGCTGTTGAGCTGAATCCGGATTTCCTCCTGCTTTTGCTGAAGCTCCCGGGCAGTGAAATGCAGGTCGGTGAGGCTTCCCTGGATGGCACGAAATTCCAGGAGTTTGGTGGGCCCAGCCATGGGTCGTGCTTCGAGAAGCTGCAGGAGAGCTTGGCTACGTTCACTGAGTTCTGCGGTGGCTTCCGCATTCTCCCTGACCAAGATCCACCGGATGCCAAGGCTTCGGATCTGTCCGGCCAGCGCCTGTCGGAACTGTTGTACACCCAACTCGGCCAAGCGGATATTCTGGTTAGCGATGGCCTTTCTAAGGGATCCCTTTCCGGGAAACTCAAAGGTCTGCACGATGGCAAGGCCTCGACTGACGCCTTCTCCCACAAGAATCTCCTGAGGATCGGTAACTCTCCGATACCCGTATTCACCTTCCAACTCGGGATTTTTCCACATCCCGGCTTGTCGTCGCTCCCCCCGGGCGGCGCGTAGCTCGGCCTCATAGGAGCGAAGCTCTAAATTTTGACTCATCGCTTCCGCCACCAATTCCTCGATGGGCAGAGGATAGGAGGCAGGGACGGAGATTTCCGGGGCAGCCAAGGTCGGGGCCGGCAACAAGCTCAAGAGACAAATCAGCACCGCTAGCCTCGTTAAAATCGAGACCAACTTCAGTAAACTTACTTTCCTGACAAAAATCTTCAACGTAGGGAATCTGATCGGATTCCGGCTTTATGCCGGAAGGGTTAAGGATCAGTGAAATTCCGGCGACGACCGGAATGGGCTACCCAGCTAGGACCCGGGGCAGCTTCGGATTTCTAGATCAGGCGGGGAGGTTCGAGGGCGGGGGACAATAAGAATTGTGGCCAGGATCTTTCTTTCCAGGAAAGAGCCCGATCGGATCGGGACGAACCAGAGAAAGACGCATGGCTTGGGGGCAAAATCACGGAAACGGAAAAACAACTACAATCCAGATGTTTGGTGGGGAGGTCTTGTTTTTGAGGTTTTTCGTGGGTTGAAGCATCGGCGAGGTGATGGGTGCAATCCAACAAACCACGGGTTTCGGCTATGGACGTGACCGTGAAGCCAAGCAAAGCCAAACTAAGGAACAGCTGAAAAACCAGTTTCACAAATAGTATCCTAGTTTTACCTGGATGTGGTTCAAGGCCATTTCGACTAAATCCAAACCCAGTTAAGTATGACCTTTTTAGGCTAACCAAAAAATTTACAACAGACTTACAACGTGCTGCCTCTGGCAAAAAGAGGCGGAATCGAACTTTCGTTCCTTGATTCGCAATAAGTTATGCTCGCAGAGTAGGCGAGGGTTCGATTCCCTCCGCCCGCATA
>JBEANM010000011.1:0-12783 GCA_041165425.1 Verrucomicrobiota bacterium | reverse complement strand
CTTTTAGGGTAGGCTTTCAACGTGAACGACCGGATCGCCCGATACGCCATGATTCAGCCCAGTAAAAAAATCTCACCGGCCTTCACTCTGACCGAGCTTCTGGTGGTGATTGCGATTGTCGGAGGGTTGGCCGCTTTGGTCATTCCGGCCGTCAAATCCGCGATGAATTCGGCAAAATCAGCGGAGGCCTTGTCCAATCTCAAGCAGACGGGTGTGCTGGTCGCAAATTACGCGGCGGAAAACAACAACCGCCTGCCGCTCTCTGCCTATTGGCCCTCCCTCTATGTCTTTCAAAACATTCTGACCGACTATTTCCCGGAACTTAAAAAAGCGCCTTACAATCCTGCGGCGCAATTGTATTTGCCCAAAATCTTTTACGATCCCGTTCTCAAGGGAAAAAACGAACACCCTTGGGGATCGTTCGGGGTCAATTCGGCGGTGGTGCTGGATAGCAATCGCTATGCAGGCGGCAACGCGCAGGGAGTTGGCATGCCTTTTGTCATGATTCCAACTCCTTCCCAAAAAGTCATCGTTTGCAGCGCCATTGAGCCGGGACGAGCCAGCGGCTGGGGTATCGATGGGGATACCTTTATCCAAAGGGGTTTTGATCCGACTTACGGGCCCGATCCGCGCCACGGAGGAAAAGCCGGAGCCCTGTTTGCTGATGGTCACGTGGAGAAACTGGACGTGAAAAACATGGATCAGGCGACCCGGCGAAAATATTTCACCCTCAATCCTTGATCGGCTGCAGTTTGGTGATCTATCGATGAAACTTCCCCGATTCCTTTTTCTTTTTTGTTGGGTGTGGGTCTCGTCAGGTTTTCTTCAGGCGGAAACTGAACCGGTCCTCAAGAAACTTCCGACCGAGGCCTGGTCCAAGGTCATACCCGCCGAAAAGAATCTTTCCCCCGAGTGGGAAGGATCCTTATTCGAGCGTGGGTCGCCCCGCCGTTACACCGGCGATGCCCTGATGAATATCGGAATGCCCGTGGGTGGCATCACCACCGGGGCGTTGGTCTATCTGGGAGGTGACGGAAAGCTTTGGCACTGGGACATCTTCAATCGCCCCCTGAATGGTGTCATGCCCCGCATGATCCAGTACAAGAATCGTTCGTGGCACGATCGTCCCAAAGGAATTGAGGTTTGGCAGGGCGGAAATTACATCGACCCAATCCGTAACCAACCTTCCCCTTTCGCCCAAGGCTTTGCGCTGAAAGTGACCCTCGACGGCAAAGAGCAGGTCCGGACCCTAGACCGCAAGGGTTGGAAGGAGGTGGTCTTCACCGGGGCGTATCCTTTCGGCAGGGTGAGTTACGCGGATCCGGACTGTCCGGTGAAGGTGACCCTGGAGGCCTTCTCGCCGTTTTGTCCTCTAAACTACGACGACTCCAGCTATCCCGCGACCATCCTGAGTTACCGGGTGGAAAACACATCCACCAAGCCGGTTACCGTGCAGATCGGAGGGTGGCTGGAGAATCCGGTCCTGATCGACACGATCGGGACCTACCCCGGCGTCCTCCGCACCAACTCCGTGGTGAAAGGCAACCACTCCGTCATGCTGGTGAGTCAAGCGGTGGATCCCACCGGCGGGAAAGCGGTGCGACCGGATATCGTTTTCGAGGATTTCGAAAAGCCGGCTTATGAAAGTTGGGAAGTGGAGGGTACGGCATTTGGCAGCGGGCCGGTCGCGAAAAAAGACATCCCGGCCCATGTGGGGGAGATCGGCCTGAGGGGTGAGCGTGCCGTCAACTCGCACGCCTCGGCCTCGGGGGATGCCTCTGTGCCGCCGAATCCCGCCAAGGACTCGGCGACGCGCGATGCCGCCAAGGGCAAGCTGACGAGCAAACCCTTCACCCTCGACCGCAACTTCATCACCTTCCTCATCGGCGGGGGGCCCCACGCCGAAACTGCCTTGCGCCTCCTGGTGGACGGGCAGGTGGTGCAAACCGCTTCGGGTGCCTCCAGTAGTGTAATGCGGGAGGCGACCTTTGATGTGAAGGCCCTGGCGGGAAAGACGGCGAGGCTGGAGATCGTGGACCAATCCGACAGCGGGGTTTGGGGGCACATCAGCGTGGATCACATCGTTTTCCGCGACATTGTGACCCCGCTCGAGAAGCAGCGCGATTGGGGCAGCATGGCGTTGGCGGCCATCGGCGGGAATCCCGGCGGGGGTAGCGCACAACTATCCGCCCCCCCGGAGCAGTCGGTTTTTGGCGCGGCGGGCCCGGCGTCCGCCTCCTCCCCGGCGGGAACGCCGCTGATCGGTGGAGTGACCCAATCCCTGAGTCTCGGACCCAAGGCCAACGGCACGGCTCCTTTTGTCATCGCGTGGCATTTCGCCAACACCATCGAAACCGTGAAGGGAGCCGAGACGGGTCACGGGTATGGGAAACGTTTCAGGAATGCGGCCGAGGTGGTCTCCCATATCGCCTCCAATTTTGAGCGCCTGAATGAGGTGACCCGGTGGTGGAACACCACTTGGTATGACTCCACTCTGCCGTACTGGTTCCTGGAGCGGACCTTCATTCCAATGGGTTCCTTGGCCTCGCCCACCTGTTACCGCTTTGCCGACGGCCGGTTCTACACCTACGAGGGAATCCGTAGTTGCTGGGGACATCCCAATCATGTCTGGCATTACGCCCAGGCGCATGCCCGGACGTTCCCGGAACTGGAGCAGGACGTGATCGAGCGGGTTTGGTATGGCTTTGGTTTCAAGCCCGATGGCTCGATGGCGTATCGGGGTGAGTATGGCGGCGACAGTGCCGTCGACGGTCACTGCGGTGTGATCCTGGCGGTTTTGCGGGCCCATCAGACCAACCCGGACGACCGGATGCTCAAGCGCCTTTGGCCGCGCGTCAAAAAATCGATCGAGTACGCCAACGGCCTGGATAGGGACGGAGACGGTTTGTTGGATATGCCGATGCTTACCACCCTGGATGAGCCGTGGCATGGGGTGATTCCATGGGTCAGCAGTCTCTACATCGCGGCGCTTAAGGCCGGGGAGCAAATGGCGTTGGAAATGGGCGACCAGGAATTTGCGGCCGATTGCCGGCAGCGGGCGGAGAAAGGACGCGCGGCGATGGATGCAAAACTCTTCAACGGCGAGTGGTTTATCCAGATTCCCGACCCGGAAAACCCCAAGAAGCTCGGGGCCTACGAGACCGTCCACATCGACCAGGTGATGGGGCAGGGCTGGGCCTGGCAGGTTGGGCTGGGTCGGGTGCTGAACGAGGAGACCACACACTCGGCCTTGCGATCGGTGTGGAAATATAACTTCGCGCGCAACCTGGATGCCTACGATGCCCAGGCGGATCCGAAGGGTCGGCCCTACTATGCCGACGGTGAGGGAGGTGTGGTCTTGACCGCCAATGCCCTGGGCCGTGAGACCCCGTTCGGAATTTATTCCAGTTTTGCCTGCTATCTCAACGAGACCATGAACGGCTTCGAATCCCAGGTGGCCGCCCACATGATTGCCGAGGGAATGGTCAAGGAGGGGATGGCTGTGCTGAAAACCCTCGATGAGCGTTACGACGGCAACAAGCGGAACCCGTTCAATGAGGTGGAGTGTGGCGACCACTACGGCCGCTCCATGGCCAGCTACGGGGCGTTCATCGCCATCACTGGTTTCACGTACCACGGTCCCAAGCGGCACATCGGTTTTGCGCCCAGGATCACACCGGAAAACTTCAAAGCCGCATTCACGGCGGCGGAGGGATGGGGTAGTTACAGTCAAAAAAATTCGGAAGGGACTTTGAAGGCGGAGTTGGCGGTGAAATATGGCCAAGTCCCAATTCAGACGATCTCCCTGATGTCTCCCGGCGGAAAGGGAATGTGGAAAGTGTCGGCCGTGGTGGATGGAAAATCTCTGGCTGCATCCGTCATGGAAAAGGACGGATCGGCTGAAGTAATTTTTTCAAAGAATTTGATTTTGAAGGCCGGGCAAAAGCTGGAAGTCACGCTTACCTCGGGAAGCTGAGGGATTCCTTCAGCCCTGGCTTGTTTCTGGCACTCTTACGGTAAATCTTGGCACATCGGCCAAGGCTGGTTTGCGGTGGCCGAAAGCAGTATAGAAGAACCATGAATCCATCTTGCTTCTTTCTTTTTCTGGTTTTGCTTTGCGGAATCGGTTCCTGGTCCTGTCAGGCCCAACTCAAGGATCGGCAGGAAGATTTTTCCATTCCCGCGCAATGGGGCCCTGGCTCCCTCGTGATGCAGTGGGGGTTGACCCCGGAAACCCTGCGAAGCCGGGGCGAAGAAGGGATGTCGGACAAAAGCGGCAAACATTTCGGTATCATCCCCGCGGGGGATTGGCAGGCCGGCGGGGGGGATCCCTATTCCCGTAGCATTCTCAGCCGGGTGATTTGGCCGATGGGAACCGTCACGGAAAAGGATGTGGGCAGAACCATCACCTTTACCGCCTTGTTTGGCTGGTATGGCGGCCAACCAGACCGGAGCAAGGATCTCTATCTGGCCAAAGAGAGTGGTTTCTGGTTCGGGGAAACTCCGGTCCAGGGGCTCAAGGGAATGCAGGATTTTGAGTTCGGCTCCATCCCGGAAAAGTCTTGGGACCAAGTGTCCGTCAGCTACCGCATCCGGCGCGAGGATGTCGGCAAGGACTTGCTACTCTTGCTTCAGACCCAGAGCCGAAAAGAGAACCCAGGGCTACCCACCTTGGCTACTTCTGAATGGAAGGTGAAGGTTTCGCCCTAAGGGGCTTTTTCCAGTTTCCTTGATTATAACGCCATTTGGCACTTAAACAGTAGGTCTTGGCATCAGGGAGAAGGCCGGATTAGTAATCCAGTGCCATCGTGGGTCGCGTGAGGATTTGCGGTTGCCTGTTGGTTATCACGTTATTGGCGGCCGGAACCGGCACGGCCTCCGAACAAAAAATGAACAGCACTCCCACCAACTTCGGCGAGGATCTGGCCTTTCTCCAGAAGCACACCGACGCGCAGGTGTTGCGGAAAGGCGAATCGGCCGTGGTGGTGGTGCCCGCCTACCAAGGCCGGGTCATGACCAGTACCGCGACGGGAGACAAGGGCAAGAGCTACGGCTGGCTCAATTATCCTTTGATCCGTCAGGGGGTGCTCCGTGGGGAAAAAGCCGCCGGCAAACTGGAGGAAAAAATCCATGTCTTCGGGGGCGAGGAGCGCTTTTGGCTGGGGCCCGAGGGCGGACAATTCGGGATCTACTTTGCTCCGGGAGCGAAGTTTGATTTCGCCAGCTGGAAAACACCCGCCCCGATCGACACCGAGCCGTTCGATCTGGTCTCCGGCACGGAAACCAAGGCCGTTTTTTCCCGCTCCTTCTCCGTGACCAACCAGTCCGGCACGGTGTTTGATCTCGCCGTGGAGCGCACGGTCCAACTGCTCGACCGCCAGGAGGCGGGAGAAGCCCTCGGCACCGAGCTGCCCGGATCCCTTCCTTTTGTGGCCTACCAGACCTCCAACCGTATTACGAACCGCGGGAAAAAAACCTGGGAGGCCAAAAGCGGGCTTCTCTCGATCTGGATTTTGGGGATGTATAAACCCTCGCCTGCCACCGTGATGGCGATTCCATTCCGGCGGGAAGGGGAGGGGGAGGGGCCGGTCGTCAACGACGCCTATTTTGGCAAAATTTCCCCCGACCGCCTTCGGCAGGCGCCGGGCGTGGTGTTCTTTCGGGGCGATGGGGCATCCCGTGGAAAGATCGGTATCCCGCCGGACCGTTCCACCGGCTTCGCCGGTAGTTACTCCCCGGACCTAGAGGTCCTCACCTTGGTGCGGTGCGCTCGGCCCAAAAAGGGAGAGAGGTACGTCAACTCCATGTGGGAGCAGCAGAAAGATCCCTACGCCGGGGATGCCATCAACGCTTATAACGACGGTTCTCCCGCTCCCGGAGAGCCCCCGCTCGGCCCGTTCTACGAGTTGGAAACCTCCTCGCCTGGTGCTGAGCTGGCCCCCGGCCAGAGCCTAACCCATGTCCAAACGACGGTTCATGTCAGCGGTGCCCCTCAGGATCTTGATCCGCTGGCGGTGGCCGCCCTGGGAGTCAGGGTTAAAGAAATTCAAAAAGCCTTTTCCGGGGCGAAATGATAAAAAATAAAAGTTCACTTACCTTGTCCGGCGGATTTGCCGCCTGGTGTCCACTGGACCAAAGTGGGGGATGGTCTCCGACCGGTGTTCTTCGCAAAGTCGACGCAGGAGATCTTCGTGAAGTCCAGAATCTCCCGACGGGTATCCCGCTCCATGCCGTCTGCTAAATCTTCCCGCCGTCCGGACTCCCGGATGCCCGTGTTGCACTGGGCGGACCTGCCCAAGAAACATGCCCGTCCCCTTGCGGTGGTTCGGGCCACCAACCATCCCGCCTACCCCTGCCATCGGCATGAGTTTTGGGAGATTGTAATTGTCTACCGTGGTTCCGGACTGATGTCTTTCGGCCACCGCACGCTGCCGATCCGCGTGGGGGATGTTTTCGTTCTCAGCCGCGGGCAGAGGCACGCTTACCTCGAGACTCGATCGCTGGATGTGATCAACATCGTTTTCGATCCGGCCCATGTGGGTTCCGTCCATCCGGTCCTCGCTGACTGGATGCGTCATGAGTCTCTGGTCTCCGTCGGGCCGCGCTGGAAGCCCGGGGAGACGGAGGGGGAGTGTCTCCATCTGGGCTCGTCTGATTTTGCTCTGCTCCTCGACAAGGTGCGGCGGATGGAGGCCGAATTGGAGAGTGAGAAACAGGAAAGCCGCATTGCGGCTCTGGCCTATTTTCTCCTCATCATCACGCTCCTCCGGCGGCAGAGCCGTCCGTGGGAGTCCACCGGCAGCACGGCGGCCGGCCACCGGGTCAGTCGGGCCTTGGAATTCATCGAGGAACATTTTTCCGATCCCATCACCATTGAGGATATCGTCAGTCATAGCCAGGTTTCCCGGCGTCACTTCTTCCGTTTGTTCGAGCAGGCGGTCGGCGTGGCTCCGATGGAGTATTTAAAAAAACTCCGGCTGCAAAAGGCCGCCTCCATGCTTTTAACCACGAAGGCTTCCGTCACCCAGGTCGCTTTTGCCTGTGGATTTAACGACAGCAACTACTTTAGTTCGTTGTATCACAAGGAGTTCGGAAAATCCCCCAGCCAGTTCAAAAAGGAGGGTCAGCGGAGTTAAGAGCTTGGCTTTTTTGGGCTAAATTAGTGGCACAATTGTCCAGATTTTTGTCACCCTCATTAAGGTAGAGTCAATTCGCCTATATTATGATCCTTGCATGCGTAATACAAAAATTACATCGCAAGCGTTTCGTTTGAATTTCGGCTTTAGCGCGAAGATTCTGTGGCCTGTATTCATTTTAATTGTCTCGCTCCTCGAGCATCGATCTCTCGCGGCCACGATCTCATTTGTCGGGGCGGAGGAAGGATCTGGGGAAAATGGTTTTGCCCCGCAAAACTGGTCGAATGCTGGCGTCGCCAAGGCCTTTGACCTGTCTGGGGAAAAGTATGGAACTGCCGGCTACTATCAAATTCGGCCGATGGCTTGGGATCCTGGTGCAGCCAACATTCCCAGTGTGAATGCGAGCGGAGGAAATGATTTAGGGATCACAGCCGCTAGCAATCCGACACTTTATTCGGCTCCGGTGTTTCTAGGCTCGATCACAGGGGCGGCGGGCCAATATGTGAATTATGGTGGATATCCGATTGTTCGGGGTCCGGACGGGTCGGCCCTCTATCGGCAGGGTTCCCTTTCGGTATCGGTGAACCAAGGCCCCTACAATACGCCCTCGGGTAGTAACAATGGATATTTCGGAGAGGCGTTTTCTTTTGCGATGGGGTCCGGCATGGGCGCCACTTTTCGCATCGGGGTGGCCGTAGACACGGCGGGCAACGGATCTTACGCGCCGGATTTTGTGAGCCTTTACAGTTCTTCCACTGGCACCGTGTATTCGAGTCAGTTGGCGCGAAACGGATCGATGGACATGGCTTTCTTTGACGTGAGCGCAGGCGCTGGAGAAAGCCTCACGGCAGCGGTCTGGCAGTTGGCCGGCTCGCAAAGTATAGCGCCTTTCGGTCTGATCACGTTTGATACGAAAAGTTATAATTTCAACGTCGCCAGTGGGGTCACGCAGACAAACAGCACAGTGCTTGCTGGGGCTTCGGCCGCGCTGAATAAAACCAGCGCCGGAACCCTTCTCCTGGCGGGATCCAACTCCTACGCAGGTGTGACCACGGTCGACCAAGGACGCATTGTGCTCGCCCATGATAATGGATTGGGTTCCACCAGCGGCGGAACCGTCGTGGCCAGCGGCGCGCAGCTCCGACTCAACGCGACCAACAACGGGCTCATCGTGGGAAATGAGGCTCTCACCCTCAGCGGAGATGGACTGACCGGCTCTGCTGGCGGCGCTTTGCGCAACGCGGCGGGCACCAACAGCTGGCAGGGCAAAATCACCCTGGCGGCCGATGCCACGATTGGGACGGCTGCCAACACGTCCTTAACGTTGGATGTGGCCTCCGGAAACGGGATCGAGGCCAGCAACCGTAACCTTACCTTTGACGGAGCGGGAACCAGCCGGGCCAATGACGCCATCGCCTTGGGCACGGGAGGATTGACAAAAATAGGCACTGGCCGCGCGATCCTCGCGGCTAACAACAGTTACAGCGGTGCTACGGCGGTAAATGCCGGCATCCTTGAGGTGGCCTCCGGCGGATCGATCTCCTCCAGTTCCACCACGGTCAACAGCGGCGGCACCCTCGATGTGCGCGGAACGGCGGGCAATGTGACGATCAATAACGGGGGAACCTTGAAGGGGGATGGCACGATCAGCGCCCTTTCCATTGCCTCTGGCGGCACCTTGGCCCCCGGCAACAGCACGGGCATCCTCAACACGGGCAGCACCACCTTCCTGGGCGGCGGCAACTACGATTGGGAGATCGACAACTTCACCGGCTCGGTGGGCAGCAGTTGGGACTTCCTGAATATCGCCGGTGACCTGACGATTTCGGCCAACTCCGGCAGCCAGTTTATCATCGACGTGATCTCGTTGCTTTCCACCAACGACACTGCGGGGTTGGCTTCGAACTTTAACGATGGCACGAACTACACCTTCGCGATCGCCACGGCCTCCGGAACGATCAGCGGGTATGCCGCCAACGCCTTCAGCATCAATACCGCCGCATTCCAGAACTCCTTCACCGGGACGTGGGGCACCAGCTTGAGCAACGATGGCAAGAGCCTGAATATCACCTACACCGCCGCCACGGCGATTCCGGAGCCGAACAGTCTCAGCTTGATGGTGCTGGGTCTGGCCACGGTGCTGGCCAAGAGACGCCGGAAAAACTGAGAAGTTTAAAGACTACAAAACCCCCGATCCTAAACGGCTCGGGGGTTTTGTTTTTGGATGTGAATGAAAAGGACCGATTGAGGGAAGTGAATGACCCAGTGTTTACTAGGTGCAAAATTTAAAATATTGAAAGCTAATAACTTATGTATAATATTTAAACGATGCAATTTTCCTGTTTTTGGCATTTTTCAAGGTAACTATGGCACTTTGATTAAGGTGAAAATCACTTTCGTTCATATATTTAGGGTAATGAATTCTAGGTCTGTTCGTTCCTGCCAAATTCTCCTGATCGGTTTCGCCTTCTGCCTTCAGGCTCCTGCTGAGATTGCAGCTGCCACCATTACCCCCGTAGGGATTGAAGAGGGTAGTGGTGCCAACGGTTATTCTCCCCAGAATTGGTCAAATCCGGGTGTTGCCAAGTCCTATGACTTGGCTGGGGAAAAATACGGAACCGCCGGCTACTATCAGATTCGTCCTATGCCTTGGGATCCAGGGGCTGCCAGCCTTGGTGAGGCTGTAGGGGCAGGCAATGACATTGGGATCACGGCCGGCAGTAATCCATCGCTTTATTCCGTCCCGGTGTTTCTGGGCTCAATCACAGGCGGGGCAGGTACCTATGTGAATTATGGCGGGTATACTATCGCACGTGGCCCGGATGGGGCGGCCCTTTATCGGCAGGGTGCCATTTCTGTCTCGGTGAACGAAGGCCCCTACAATACTCCATCGGGAAGCGACACCGGTTACTTTGGTAGCGCATTCTCCTTCACCACGGGGACAAATAATATGGTCGTTGATTTTCGTATCGGGGTAGGAGTGGACGGGGTGGGCAGCGGAACTTATGCGCCAGATTATGTGAGCCTGTATAGCTCATCCACCGGCACCGTTTATTCTAGCCAGCTATCGCGAAACGGATCGATGGACATCGCTTTCTTCGATGTGACCGCAGGAGACGGGGAAACCATCTCGGCGGCGGTTTGGCAGTTGGCCGGCTCGAACAGCGTTGTGCCCTTCAATCTCATTACCTTTGATGTGGCACGCTACAAATTCGATGTAGCTTCCGGCACTCAGACCAACTCGGTGGCGCTGGGGGGATCCCCATCGGCCTTGGTGAAAACGGGAGACGGAACCTTGGTAATGAATGCCTCCAACAACTACGGGGGTGGCACCCTTATTTCTGCCGGCACCTTGAAATTGGCGGGAGGATCGGTTACGGGCAACATCACCAACAACGGAAGTTTAGTCATCAGTACGGATCTGGCCAATGCCGTTAGCGGGACGGGCTTCCTGACCAAGGTCGACGCGGGTAACGCCACCCTCTGGTCGGCCAATAGCTACACTGGGGCGACGGTGGTGGAAGGGGGTCAGTTGCGTTTGGACGGGTCCGGGGCCATCTCTGGCAACAGCGTGGTTCAAATTGCCTCGGGGGCGGGTTTTTCCGCGACGGGAGTATTCAAGACGAGCAACAACCTGACCATTGCCGGGCTCACCGGGGAGGGGGAATTTTATAACGCAGACGGGAATCTGACCGTGAACCAAGCCTCAGGCACGAGCGTCTTTTCCGGGCAAATTAAAGGAGGAACGAGCCTGACCAAACAGGGAATCGGTAGCCTCGCGCTCTCCGGATCAAACAGCTATGCGGCTTTCACAGCAGTTAACGAGGGTCGTTTGGTGGTAGCCCACGGACATGCCTTGGGCAGTCCCAATGCTGGCACCACGGTCGCTAATGGTGCGCAGCTGCGGCTCAATGCCGCCGACAACGGTTTCATTATCGGAAATGAGACTCTGACCATCAGCGGACATGGATTAGCTGGGAGTTTGGGCGGAGCCCTCCGTAATGCGGTTGGTGACAACACCTATCAAGGCCCAATTACTTTAGCCGCCGATGCCACGATTGGGGCCGCTGGCGGAACTTCTCTTACGCTCAACGTGAACTCGGGCGACGCGATTGATTTTGGCGGCTTCAACCTGACATTCGATGGGGCCGGCACTGTCCAAGTCAACGACCCCATGATTGGCACAGGTCAAATTTCAAAAATCGGAAGCGGGGATCTGGTGATCGAAAAATCTGATCTCACCGCCACGATCAAAGCCAACTCCATCGCCGTTGTTTTCACCAGCGCTCCCACGAACGGCACCTACGCGGTTTTACCTGGTTCATTAGCTGTGGCTTCCCTTGCCTCAAGCTCTGTGACCGGTCTCGGAAGTGGTAAAACTGCCACGATTGCCAATTCACCCAACTTGGTCGTGCAGGTAAGCGATGCCGTGACCGGACCGACCTTCGTGGATGCCTACCCAGGAATCGACATGACCGATGTGGCGCCCAACGGGCTGACTTATTTGGTGAACTATGCCTTCGGAGGCTCCTCCACGACAGAGGCCAAATTGCCGGAACAAATTACGAGTGATCCGGCCCAACTGACCTTGGTGGCTTATGTGCGAACGAACGATCCCTCTGTAAACGTGGCTCCGGAAAGAGGGGAATCCCTGGCCAACTGGAGCGGCGACTTTATCACCACAAATTATCTTGCCGATCCCTCTGCCCCTGCGGGGACTGAGAAGCGGTCTTATAGTACGCCAATCAGCACCAACAACCCGCGAATGTTCCTTCGGTTGAAGGCGACGCACGGTCATTAATGGATCGGTTTTGAGGGAGCCATCGGTACCAAGGCCCTGAGCGCCCAAAATTCCTGACTTAAGGTTACATCTGATCCCTCGGGGTTGGAATGTCCGCCAAAAAAAGGCTGCACTTATCGTTTTAGGTGGGGGAAGTTACTAAAAACCAAAAAGGGGTCGCTCAGACCTTAAGAGCGCATAAACGTCTGGTGAATAGGTGTTTGGTGATAATTCGTGCGGATCAAGAATGTCGTAGGATTGGCATTTTTTTGGGTAGCGTTGGCACTCTGATTAAGGTGAATTTTCCAGATTGAAATATATTGACTGCATGAAGGTTTTGGGAGCACCAAGGCGCAATCCAAAAAACCTGGGTCGGTTTGCGTTCTGTCTTTTGACCTTAGGTTTTTCTCTCTCCGAGTGGTCGTCGGCCGCCACCGTTACTTATGTGGGTTCGGAAACGGGCTCGGCAGGAAACGGATACTCTGTCCAAAATTGGTCGAACTCGGGCGTGGCTAAAGCTTGGAACGTTAGTAGCAGTGAGGTTTACGGCTCGGCCGGTTATTTTCAAATACGCCCTATGGCTTGGGATCCCGGCTCCGCCAATATCAATGAGGCGGCAGGCTCAGGGAACCTGCTTGGCACAAATGCCGGTACCAATCCCACCCTGAGTTCAACTCCATCATTCTTGAGTTCAATCACCGGAGGTGCTGGAAGCTTTGTCAATTATCCTGGTTACGGAATATTCCGAGGCCCAGACGGTTCTTCTCTGGTGCGCCAAGGGGCTCTTTCCGTTGCCGTCAACAACGGACCGTATAACTCGCCGGCCGGAGCGAATGCCAGCTACTTCGGAATCGCGATGAGCTTCAC
>JBEANM010000010.1:0-14952 GCA_041165425.1 Verrucomicrobiota bacterium | reverse complement strand
GGGGAGCTGGCCCATGAGCGGAGGGATTTGGCCAAGAAGGCAGATTACGAGGGGCGGGGCGAAGAGGTGGTGACCTACATTGTTGACCGAAACATCAACTACACCAATGTGTGTGACGTTTATTGCAAATTCTGCGCCTTTTACCGGACCGAGACGGATCCCGACCATTACGTCCTGAGCCATGAGCAGATCGACCGGAAGATCGACGAGTTAGTCGCGGTCGGGGGGAATCAAATTCTACTACAAGGGGGGCACCATCCGAAGCTGGGGTTGGAGTGGTATCTCGATCTGCTTCGTCATCTCCACGCGAAATATCCACAGGTGAACATCCATGGATTCTCGCCGCCGGAGTTCAACCATTTTGCCCAGGTGTTTCGAATGCCGTTGGAGGAGGTCATCGGAAAATTTCAGGAGGCCGGTTTGGGAAGCATCCCCGGGGGAGGAGCCGAGATTCTGGTCGATCGGGTGCGGCAGCGGATTGCGCCGCGGAAATGTGACACCGACGCGTGGCTCCGGGTGATGGAAATCGGGCATGGGCTGGGGTTGCGCTCCAGTGCCACGATGATGTTTGGTCATGTGGAAACGGTGGAGGAGCGGATCGAGCACTTGGGGCGCTTGCGGCAGTTGCAAGATAAGACGGGCGGCTTCACGGCCTTCATCTGCTGGACGTTCCAGCCCGAGCACACGGTGCTGAAGGCCGAGAAAACCGGGTCCCACGAGTATCTTCGCATGCAGGCCTTGGCCCGGATCTTTTTGGACAATATCCCGAATGTGCAGTCAAGCTGGGTGACCCAGGGGCCGGCGATGGGACAGGTAGCCCTCAAGTTTGGCGCCAATGATTTCGGCAGCCTGATGATGGAGGAAAATGTCGTTTCCAGTGCGGGGACGAGTTTCCGCCTAACTTTGGAAGAGATGCGGCGACTCATCCGTGAAGCCGGGTTTGAGCCAAGGCAGAGAAACAATTCCTATGCGCTCATCGACGTCCCACCGCCCGGTTTGGTGGCTTAGGCAAATCTTTCAGATCGTTGCAGGCGGAAAGGGAGGCCCCGGCGGAGCGGGGCCCTACAGAATTGGTCGTTTAGGTTTACGGTTACGTTTATTTAGGTTTACGGTTACGTTTATTTAGGTTTACGGTTATGAAATCTCGAGGGTGGAGATTTCTGTGGGAACGCAGGCTCTGCGTCCGCGGCCCCAGGGCCCTCCAGAGCCATTTGCGGACGGGCTTATTCTTTGTAGCGGATGGCACGGCCGTTGGCTCCGCCGGCGGGCCCGGTGAAGCGGAAGCTGGTGTCCACCCGGTCGAGAATCACCGCGTCGGCCTTCATCTTCCAAGCCTGCTTTTGCATCGACTCTTTCATGGACTCCTCATCGTCCCAAAGAAAAATTTGCGGAGCACTAACCAGTCCAATGACTTCGTAGGGCTTTTCCGGGCGATCCAGCAGCAAGGGCATTTTTTTCCAAGGCGCATTCGGGCCGTCCTCATCCGAGGAGGATGTTTTTTTGCGTTTATTGAGGTCTCTTCCAGAAGAGTCCTGGGCCAAGGCGTCCGAGAAGGTGAACGCGGACACCACGGCGAGGATCAGGGAGAAACGGAGAAGAATGTTTTGCATTCCGCGTTATTAAGGAGAACGAATCAGAAGACAAGGCAGATGGACGAAGTTTTTCCCAGTCCCTAAGGTTTGCGGATGGCGAAAAAGCTTTCTGGGATGGCCAAGCTGGGCTGGCTGGGCGTGGCCCTGATCGGGGCGGCTTCTTTGGGGGTGGTGGCGTTCGAGCGGGGAGAGCCGGTCAATGCCCTCTGGCTGATCGTGGCCACCGGATGTGTGTATGCCATCGGCTACCGATTTCACAGTGCCTGGTTGATGGCCACAGTGTTGACGATCGATCCCTCCCGCCAAACCCCGGCGGAGCGCCACGCCGATGGGCAGGACTTTGTGAAGACAAATCGCTGGGTTGTGTTTGGGCATCATTTCGCGGCGATTGCCGGTCCGGGCCCGCTGGTCGGACCGGTGTTGGCGGCCCAGTTTGGTTATCTGCCCGGGTTCCTCTGGATTCTGATTGGGGCGGTTTTGGGAGGGGCCGTGCATGACAGCATCATCCTTTGGCTGAGCCTGCGGCGGCGGGGCAAGTCGGTGGGACAGATGTTACGGGATGAGGTCGGGCCGGTGGCGGGCACGTTGGCGGTGGTGGGCCTACTGGGAATCATCACAATGCTGATGGCGGTGTTGGCCTTGGTGGTGGTGAAAGCGTTGGCCGAGAGTCCCTGGGGACTGTTCACCATTTTGCTCACCATGCCGCTGGCCTTGGCGATGGGGCTGGGAATGCGGGGGGCCAACGGGCAGAGAACGCTGGTTGTGACGGTTCTTGGCGTTTTGGGATTGGTAGGGTGCGTCTGGGCGGGAAGTTGGGCAGCAGCGACCCCGGTCCTCGCTGCAATGTTCACCTGGCCCTCGACCACCTTGGCTTGGGCGATCATGGGGTATGGTCTGGCCGCCAGCGTCCTCCCGGTCTGGTTGCTGTTGGCCCCTCGGGATTATCTTAGTTCCTTCCTGAAAATTGGCACGGTGGCGGCGCTGGGCGTGGTCGTCGCTTTTTTGGCGCCCCAACTTGAGATGCCAGCTTTGACTCGCTTCATCGATGGAACCGGGCCGATTTTTGCCGGGCCGGTCTTCCCATTCTGTTTCATCACCATTGCCTGTGGGGCCATTAGCGGCTTCCACTGTCTGGTGGCTTCGGGAACCACGCCCAAGTTGCTGGCCAGTGAGGCGGATATCCGGCTGGTGGGGTATGGGGCGATGGTCACCGAGATGTGCGTGGGGGTGCTGGCCCTGGTGGCCGCCTGCGCGATGCCTCCCGGGGAATATTTTGCCATCAACCTGCGGGGGGAGCCGGCGGCGGTGGTCCAGAGGGTGACGGAACTAGGTTTTCCGGTAACCGAAAAGCAGATGGAGGACTTGGCCCGCTCGGTCGGGGAACATTCGATGATCGGGCGCACAGGGGGTGCACCCACTTTTGCCGTCGGCATGGCCCAGATCTTCGCCCGCTCCTTTGGTGGGTTGGGCCAGGCGGGCATGGCCTTCTGGTACCACTTTGCGATCATGTTTGAGGCCCTCTTTATCCTGACCACGATCGATGCGGGTACGCGCATCGGACGATTTCTCGTCCAAGAGGTTCTCGGCTGGATGTATCGGCCGTGGGGACAGGTTCAGTCCTCCGTGGGGAATGTGCTGGGCAGCGTGCTGTTTGTGGCGGGTTGGGGATGGTTTCTTTATCAGGGCGTGGTCGACCCCGAGGGTGGGATCAACAGCCTTTGGCCGATTTTTGGCGTGGCCAACCAGCTGCTGGCGGTCATGGCGTTAGGGTTGGCGACCACCGTGCTGATCAAAATGGATCGGGCCCGGTTGGCCTGGGTGACGCTGGTGCCGCTGGCCTGGTTGGTCACCGTGACCTTCTCCGCCGGGTGGATGAAAATCTTTAGTCCTGATCCACGGTTGGGATTTTTGTCGGGGATGCAGCGGGCTACCGAAGCGGGCCAGACCAAGTTGGCGGCCGCTCAGGGCATCAATGCCGGCGTGACGGCCTTTTTCCTGATCCTTGTGGTGCTGGTGTTGGGAGCCTGTGCCCGAGTCTGGTGGCGGAAATTTAGCGGGCGGAGCGTTCCCAAATTGGTGGAGGAAAAAGCCTAGCGGAGACGATGGTCCCATCGGCAACTCCCCGTTTACCTTTAGGACCGGGTTGACTGAGATTAGCGGGTGGTGAGATCGAAGTAGGCGATGGAGAGGGGGGGCAGTTTCGGAAGGGTAACGCCCGCCGTGATCAGATCTTTTGCTTTGGCGGAAATGGCGGAGGGTTTGGCGGAAAGCAAATCGGATCCCGTCAGGGTGACGTCCAGAGGAAGTTTGAGCAGCCGCGTGGCCTCTTCCGAGAATTTCAACCGGACATTCGGCGCTTCCTGGCTCGGGTTGAGGTTGGCCACCACGAGGAGAGACCTTTGGGAGACGGGATCATAACGAAGGAAGGAGTAGAGCCAGCGACCGGGCTCCTTTTTGCCATTGGCCACATCGTAAGAGGGATTATCGCGGTTGGCCGCATTCAGAGGAATGAAATTGCCTTGGGCCAACGCCGGATGGGTGAGGCTGTTGAGGAGACGACCATAAAAAGCGCGCAGTTCACGGTTCAGTTCAGGGAGACCCCCGCCGTCGTATTTTCCCTGGTTCATCCACTGGATCAGCGTGGGAACGGACCAGTAGTCAAAGAAGGTGGTGCGGCCTTTATCCAACTCGAAGCCGGCGGCACCCACATCGGCCGGCTCGCCGACCTCTTGGCCGTAGTACACCATGACGGGGCCCCGGGAGAGGCCGAAAAGGATTCCGGAAACCGGGCGACCGACGAGGGCCCCGTGTCCGCCCCAGTGTTTGGGTGAAACCTGAGGAGAGGCGACCCGCACCTCGTCGTGATTTTCCGCATACCGGACGGAGTTGTCCCCGACAAAACCGGCCCGACCAGCGCTGTCCAGGTCGTTGGCCCAAGCCTTGTCCTGATAGATTTCCATCAACCGTTTGTAGGCATCGTGACCGTAAACGGCGTCAAAACCGGCTTCCAGGAGGCTGGTGGGGTTGGATTTGAAGGGGGCGAGTTCGGGGTTGGCGTCGGGCACTTCCAAGCGGACATCGCCCTCGTAACATTCCGCATAGAAAAAGGTTTTGGGATTCCGCTCGCGGGCGCGAGCCAGGGCCCAATGCCAGAATTCCGAGGGCACAATGTGGGCGACGTCGCAGCGGAAGCCGTCCACACCCATCTCCTGCCAGTAGGCGAGGACGGTATCCATTTTTTTCCAGAGAGTGGGAATCGGGACCTCCGGGTGCTCGACGGTGGGGTGTTTGCGCTTCCCCTTGGCGCCCTGGGTGAAGTCGTACCCGTAATTGAATTTAATCGTCTCGTACCAGCAGTCTTGGCTGGGCAACCAGGTGTTTTGGTTGTCCCCGGTTACGCGGGCGCGCTTGGACTCGGCGGGAAAGAGGCCGTCGATTTGTTCCTTCAGGCCGGGGAAACGATTTTCCTTATCCTCCCAAATGACCTTGGTGGTGGGGGTCAGAGGCTCTTTTTTCTTGGGGTCAAAAGTGGCTAGGCGCAGGGGCGGCCCCTCAGAGCTGCTCTTAAGGTAGTAAAAATCATCCGAGGAGAAAAATTCCGTGCCCTTGTCGTCTTTGCCGAAGTCCCGCTCCGGGTGAACCACCGAGGCATGGCTTCGGGCGACATGGTTGGGCACAAAATCCATAAAGATTTTCAGGCCGTGTTTCTTGGCCCGGGCAAGCAGTGCCTTAAATTCCTCAATTCTTTTGGCCGGGTCCACGGCGTAGTCTGGGCAGACGTCGAAATAGTCCCGGATGGCGTAAGGACTGCCGGCGATACCCTTTAAAAGGTCGGGATCATCGGGGGGCAATCCGATGGAGGAGTAGTCGCGGGTGGTGGCTTGACGGAGGACGCCGGTGACCCAGACGGCGTCGAAGCCAAGTTTCTTGAGCGAGGCGAGGGCCGGATCGTTCAGGTCGGCAAACTTACCGCAACCGTTCTGTTCGTAGGTGCCGTTAGGAATCCGGTTGGTGTTCGTGTTGCCGAACAGTCGGGGAAACATCTGGTAGATCCGCAACTTGCCGGCACCCCGTGGCACCAAAGTCGAGGTGGCGGGTTCTTGGGTCGCGGTCGCCGGGACGGCGAAGGAAAGATAATGAGAAATGTACCGGTCATTTTCTCCGGGAAAGAGATAAGGATCCGTGGAGTCAACGACACGACCCCAGCCTCCGTTGGCGGACATGTCCTTGAGGGCGGCGGCCACGCCAAGAGTTCCTTGCGGACTGGCCCAGGCGCGGGGGATCTGCAGCTCCAAAGATCCGTTTGAACCGTCCGTGAGTTTTACTCCGGCAGGACTCTTGGCCTCGGGGGTGAGGCCGAACCCGTTGAATTTACGGAGGGAGACTTTGGGCTCGCTGGAGGGCCGAACGAGAAGAATATGATTCGCCTGAAAAGGGAGGAAAAGGGTGGAGCCAGTTTTGTTCTGGCCGAAGGGCACCAAACCCGCCCCGTCCGGGCCGGAGGAGGTGGCAACGATCAGCAGGGGCTTAGAGGATTCATTCAGCTTACCGAAACGAAGGGTGAGGGAATCCGGTCCGGGCCCGGCGACGAGTTCCACGGGCAAAGCAGCCCGGGCCCAGGAGATGGTACAAAGAAAAAGGAAAAGAAACCGGGGCATCGGAAAAATATAAAAAAACCCCCGAGGCGGGGAAGCCGAATCGGGCGACTATCGGAGAGATCGGGCGGTGAAGCGGGCGCGGAAAGAGATATGCCGCGTTTCAGGAAGGATGAACTTTTTCAGCTCCAGTTCGATCCAGGGAAGCCGGAAGGACCGGCAGGCGGAATGGGCCAGATCGGCGGCGAGGCGTTCCAGCAGTTTGCGTGGAATCCGGCGGGCTTCGGCCGAAAGAACCCGGCTCAAGGCATGGTAGTCGACAGTTTTACGGAGGTCGTCCGTGGCGGCGGCCTTGGCGAGTGAGGGAACAGGAAAGACGACCGTACAGAGTACCCGCTGGGGCTTGCGCCGCTCGGCATCCGGCACGCCCAAGTGACAGCTTAGCTTCAGGTCGACGAGCGAGAGGGTGGCAGCCACAGGTTCGATTACGATGAGGGTAAGATTGCCGCCCGGGGGCGACGGAGAAGGGCGAAGATAATGAACGCGATTTCCACCAGGGCGAAGCCGGCGACATAGGATTGGCCTCCGGAGCCGAAGCCGTAGCTGTGGAGGCCCTTGCCCAGGACGAAGTTTACGCCGTACCAGGCCATGAGGATGGTGAGGAAGGCGGCGATGGAGCCCACCGCGAGGCCGTAGCCCGTCCACCATCCGGCAAGACGACCGTGCAGGAGGACCACATAGGATAAAAACGCGACCAGCGACCAGGTCTCCTTGGGATCCCAGTCCCAGAACCGGCCCCAGGAGTAGTTGGCCCAAACGCCGCCAAGGATCACGCCGATGGCGAGGAGCAGGATCCCAATCTGGAGGGAACGATAAAGGTGGAGCACCCCCGGGTCCTCGTTTGGCAGGGCGGAGTTTTTGCGAATCGCGCCCACCACCAAAAAATGTCCCAACGCGGCGGCGAGGGCGAAGGCCCCGTAACTCAGAGTCACCGTGAGGACGTGGGTGGTCAGCCAGAAGTTGCTCCGCAGGACCGGCACGAGTGGATTCATGGCCGGGTCAAGAACGGCGGGCTGTAGATCCGAGGCGATCAGGGCGAGGATCACCACGGGCGAGGCAGCGAGGAGATAGGCTTGGGAGCGGTGTCGGAAGGAGAAGATTAAGGCGAAGAGGGCGGTGCCAAAGGCCACCCAGAGAATGCTTTCGTACATGTTGGTGACCGGCGGCCGTCCAGCGAGCCAGACGCGCAGAGCGATGCCGCCCACCATCAGGAAAAATCCGGCCAGCGCCAAGAGCCAGCACAGGCGGAGGCCAAGACCCGCAACGGACTTTCCTGCGGCCAACAGGCAAACGGCGGATAGGAGCCATGCCACCCAGGCCCAGCGGAACGGGTGGAAGTTGAAGTAGAAGGATTCAGCCCGGAGTTTGGTGGGGGAAAATTCACCGCGGGACTGAAGTTGGTGAATGGTGTCAGATGGCTGAAAGGGAACTGGGGCCCAAGCAGCCTCGGGGCGGGACCCCTCGGGAGGTGGCATCATGCGGAAGGCTTCCCCGGAGCGAAGGGAGGAGAAGATGGCGAGACGCATGCGGACCGTTTGGGCGGCGGAAGCCAAAGGAGGTACAGGAGTGGTGGTGCCGGAGGCGCGGGCGGCATCGGCCTCGCCGGCCAGTTGCGATAGCCGGGGCAGGGCGTTGAGTTGCTGGAAACTGTAAAAGCGCCCGGCACCTTCCAGGCCGATTTCTTTCCGCAACGACGCGTCATCGAGCAGGATCACCGGCTGGTCCTCCCAACCCGCCGGGTATTGCCAAAGGGAGAGAAGGAACTGGCGGGAGCCAAGCCGGCCGTGATTCGGCACAGAGACAGTGGTTCGTCCCGTGAGAGAGGCAGTCATTTCCTGAGTGAACCCGAAGAAGGGTTTCACCCGGCCACGGTGCTGGATAGCGAGAGAGTCGTAGGTCGGGTCGTTTTCCGCCACAACAACCTCGGCTTGGCAGAGCCAAGGAGAGAGGCAGGCCCCGAGGGCGAGGAGAAGTGAAAGGCGTTTCATGTGCCGGTCGAATTTTGGTTGCGGAGATAGAACATGGAGAAGATTCCGGCGACAACAAGGAGGGAGCCGGACCATTTCAGCATCCAGCCGGGATCATAAAGAACCTGCAGGGTGGTGCGGTTGAGGTTTTGGGGATCCCAGCCGGCCTGGGAGAATTTGTAGGAGAGGCCGGTGATCTGCGGCCAAATTCCGGGAGGGAAGGTGGCGGGTTGGTTCATTTGCAACTGGGCGGGCACTTCGAGGTTTTGTTTCTCCTCGGCAAAGGTGACGGACGCGAGGAAGTTGGCCGGCTCGTCGGTGCCCGGATCACGCGGGACGGCAAACTCGTCGAGGCGGACGGTGAAAGGAAGAGGTTGGAGTTCGAGTCCAAAACCAATCCGGGAAGCGGCGCCTTCCGTCTGAAGAATCGCCGACGTGCCGGAGGCGATCCAGCGGGGCGGCCCTTCCTGCCCGGACGGCGTGCGGAGGCGGGCATGGATGGCGGGACGACCGGGGCGGGGATCGGAAACCGGCAGGGGGGCGGTGACCGTCTCGACGCGGGCGGACGGCTCCCAAGCGACGAGGCGGGCCGACCATCCCCGCCATCCGGGCGAAAACTTTTCCCCGACCCGAACTTCGCCGGTGGCCGGCTCTTCACTCCCAGATTGTCCCCGGAACCGCACGGTTCCGGGCACGGATCCCGGAGCAAGCAGCAGTTTGGCAGGGGCTGTCGGGTCGGCGACGGAGCCCTCCAGCATGACCAAAACGGCAGGATTATCCGGGCGATCGCCATTCGTAGCGGGTTGTCCGTCCCGAAGGACCAGATTGGGCCAATAGCGAGCAGCGAGAACCTGAGTGCCGTCGGGATCGACGAGAGTGCGCTCCAGGATTTCCGATAGACGGTAGACTTCGCCTGAGCCGTCGGGGCGAAGAATTTCCAGTTCCATGGGCCCTTCCGGGGTGCGAGAGCCGACAAAAAAGCGGTAGCCACTGGAGATGCCGGCGGTGTTGTGGACGATCGGATGGGAAGGGTCTTGCGCCAGAACCATCTGGGTTTCGCGGTAGGCGGGGCGCTTTTCCGGTTCCTCGGCGAGAGTGGATTTAAACTCCAGGACCGCCAAGTTGCCCAGATCAAGACGGGGAAAGCTGCCTAGGGTGAGGGAGGCGGGGATGGGTTCCGGACCGAAGGGGCCGCTCAGTTCCAAGGTGATGCCCGGTTGGCCGGTGGCAGAATCCGGCGTGAGCACGGCTTTTTCATGCGAGCGGCGAGTGAAGCCGTCCACGACAAGGCGAACTTCCGATCCCGGAAGGGGAAGAAGACGTGGCCGATCCGGTTGCGGCGGGCGGACCTCGGGATCAAAAGGGGTGGAAAACAGTTGCCCGGTCGCGGGGCTTTCGACGGTCAGGCGGGGACGGTCGAGCAGAATTTCGCGGGAGGGCGGCGCGCCTTTCAAAAGGTCCACCGAACCCTCAAATCCCTTCGAGCGCCCGAGCAGGGCCCCGGCTAACAGCACCAGGATGCCGGCGTGGGTAATCACGAAACCGGCATGACGGCGTTCCCAAGGCCAGCGGGTCGCCGCGGAGCAGGTGAGGTTAAGGGCCAAGAGCAGGAGCCAGACGTTAAACCAAGGAGCATTATAGACATAGGCGCGGGCCACGCGGGCGCTAAAGCCGGACTCAAGAAACGTGGCCACAGCGCAGACACCGGCGAGGCTCAGAAGAAGAAGAATGGCCAAATCGAGGGAGCCCAGAGCGTAGGCGGAGCGCCAAATCCAAGAGCGGGCGGATCTTTCTTCGGCCAACTTTTTGCGAGCTTCCTTCGAAAGCATGCAGAAAGCATAGGGGATAGAAGGGGCGGGACAAGGGAGCCGGTTGCCCTCAAGTTATTCCCCGCCCATTCGCCGGGGGGAAGGTCAGGAGTCGTCAAAAGCCGGTCCAGGGCCAAATGATTTCATGGTGAAGCTTTTTGGCTTTCTCAGCCTCATGCTGGTCATGGTGTTTCCTTCCGGCGCGGAGGAGGCGGTGGGTCTTCATCCGGTTCGACTGGGGAAAAAATTCGGATTCGTTAATGCGGAGGGAAAGATGGTGTTTCCCGCCGATCTGGATTGGGCTTGGCCCTTCACCGAGGGCAGGGCCGGGGTGAGACAGGGCCGAGACTGGTTTTTAGTGGATGATAGGGGGAATCGTGTCGGGACGGGGAGATATGACTGGGTGGGCCCTTTTGGTGAAGGCGTGGCCCCTGCCCGGTTGGGCAAACAGTGGGGTTTTGTGAGCCGGGACGGAAGCTGGAAGATCCAGCCCTACTTTTCCGATGCCCGTCCCTTCCGGAGCGGGGTGGCGGCAGTGCAAGTGGGAGGAAAGTACGCCATCGTGGATAAAACCAGCTGTTTTGATGGGCTTGTGGGAGTGGATCTCGCGCCGCCGCTTGGCGATCGGCTGTCTCCCGCGGCGTCCGGCGGAAAATGGGGTTTGATCGATCTGCAGGGAAGTTTTGTGGCCGATCCGGCCTACGATGAAATTCGGGAGGCCGCCGAGGGTCGGATCCCTTTCCGGCTGGGCACAGCCTGGGGTTTCCTGGACCTACAGGGCAAAGTTTGCGTGGAGCCCCGCTATCTGGCGGTCGATGCATTTCGTTCCGGCTGGTCCCGGGTCACGCTTTTTTCCGGCAAATCTGGTTTTGTGGATCTGCAGGGAAATTTTGCGGAGCATCGCTTGGTGGGGGGTGTTCCCAGCGTTGCTGGGCCCTAAGCCCACAGTCCAAGTCTAGTCTAGAGCTCGATTTCCTGATTCTGCCGCGCAAAAGCGGCTTGGATCCCCTGTTTTTGGCCAGCGGCGATCAGCTCGTCCTCCATCTGCTCCAAGTGAGAATCGGCATGGCCGGGATCGAAATGGGTTACCAGGAGACGCTTCGCCTTGGCGATGGCGGCTTCCTGCAGGCAGAGGGAGGGAGTGCCATGTCCCCAGCCGCGCCGCTTTTCATGCTCCTCATCGGTATATTGGCCGTCACAAATCAGGAGATCGGCTCCCCGGGTCATTTTGAGGAGTGGACTGGCGGGATCGATGGGGGGTTCATTGTCTGTGGCAAAAACGAGGGAGCGTTCGCCGCCGGTTCCGGGACCGTCCAAACGGTAGGCGAAGCATCCACCCGGATGCCGGGTGAGAGCGCTTTGCACCCGCAGGACGTCCTTACCGGACGCAAATTTCATCTCCTCGCCCGCCTGCACCTCCCGGAAGAAAAATTTGGCCTTCAGCTCCGGAAATCCTGCGGGAAAGTAAGGAGCCTCCTGCTGGGCGTGCAGGGCCTTCTGAATGATATTGCCGGACGGGCTGCCGGGGAGGCGGGGTGAGAGCACCTCGATGGTGATGCCTTCCATGTAGGCGGGGGCGAAGAAGGGAAAGCCCTGGAGGTGGTCCCAGTGGGCGTGGGTGAAAAGGATCGTGTAGTTCTTTCGGCCCGCCCGGAGCCACTGGAAGCCGGCGCGCCGGATTCCCGTACCGGCGTCGATAATGAGGAGGCCGTCCTGGCCCCAGGAGACGCTGACGCAGGTGGTGTCTCCGCCATATTCGTCGGTGGGCGTTTGGGGATTGGAAGGCGTGGGAATGCTGCCGCGGGTGCCCCAGAACGTGAACTTCATGCCTTCCCTTTTTCCCTCGGAAGGGGGCGAGCGAGAAGCAGGATATTTTTTCCGCCGGTCCGTTTTCTTTCCACGCGGGGGAAGCCCTCCCGGATGATCAGGCTGCCCCAGCCCCCCGTCCCCAGCTCCCCGGGCTGGCGGGCCGGAGCGTGCGCGGGATCGTAGGCGTGGCCTTGGTCGATCAGGCGGAAGGCCAACTCCGCCGGTCCATGCTCGACCTCAATGCGGACCCAGCCCGGCCGGCCGGAGTACGCGTGGAGGTGAATGTTCGCGAGGGCCTCATCCACTCCAGCCAGCATCCGGGTCGCCTCGGTTTGGTTGAAGCCGGCGTGCCGGGCCCATTTTTCCGTCAAGGCGCGCAGGCCATGGAGGCGTGGCGGAGCGAGCTCGATCTCGAGCACGGCTTCGGGGGCAGAAGAAGCCGGGTCCACGGGGATCAGTCGTTGGGAATCGGAGCGGGGACCGGTTTATCGCTGTTGATGATCTTTTCCTCGGAAGGCAACCGCGGGACAGGGCCACCGAAGACCAGGCGCCAAGGCTTACGGGCGACGGTGCCGACAAAAGTTTTGCCGTAGGTCGAGATTACTTTGAAGTTATCCAGGACGACCCGGAGGTCGGTGACGATCTTGTTGAAGGCCTCCTGGTTTTTGGCGATGAGATCGTTCGCTTGGTCGAGGAGCTGCTTGCCAGCGGTCATGACCTCGTCAAGGGAGGCGGAGCGTTTGGCATAAAGAATGGTGCCGGGGGCGATGCCCGGGTTCGTGACGGGGCCGGGCTCAAGGTTCAGATACTTTTCTCCCAAGACGGTGTCGGCGGTGATGGAGGCGGTGGTGCCGACCCGCAGTTGCGGTAGGGAGTGGTGGATGTCGGCGACGACGCGGATGGCGCATTCGGGGGAGACCTTCAGCCGCTCGTCGTCGGTGAGGGGACGAACCGCGCGGATGCGGCCGACGCTGGCGCCCGCGTACCGCACCTCCGCCTGTTTGTCCAAGCCGACAGCGAGGGTGGCCCGGGGACTGGTGAGGTGAGCCCCGGAAACGGCCAAGGACAGGGCGGCAAGCATGACGACGCTGCAGACAATGACGGCAGCGGCTACAAAGAAGTCGGCGCGGAAAGCTTTCATGGGTGGGAGGAAGTTAGATTCAGCCGTCTCCGAGGAGGTGTTTCAAGTACTCATCTTGGGCCATGCGAAGAGGGATCGGACCATCCGCCTCACCACGGACGAACTGCTGGAGGAAAGGATCGGAATTTTTGCGGATCTCCTCGGGGGTGCCCTCGGCCACCACCTGTCCCTGCCGGGGGCCGTTCCCGAGCATGAGAATGCGAGTGGCGATCCGAAAGACGCTGGTCATATCGTGGCTGACCACCACGGCGGTGGCACCGATCTTGCGGGTGCCATCGAGGGTTAGTTGGTCGACCACGGCGGTCATCACGGGATCGAGCCCCGAGGTGGGTTCGTCGCTGAAAAGAATCTCCGGATCCAGCGCCATGGCGCGGGCCAAGCCGACCCGTTTGCGCATGCCGCCGCTGAGTTCGGAGGGCATGAAGTTTTCAAATCCGGTCAGGCCGACAAGCTCCAATTTCATCTTCACAATCATTTCGATGAGCGAGGGATCGACGTCGCTATGTTGGCGGAGGGGGAGGGCGATGTTTTCCCCGACGGTCATGGACTGAAAGAGAGCTCCGAACTGGAAGTTCATTCCGAAGCGAAGGCGGATCCGGTCCATTTCGAACGGATCCATCCGGGTAATATCCTCGCCGAAGAGATGAATCGATCCGGAGGTGGGCTTCTGGGCACCGATGAGGCAACGGAGCAGGGTGGTTTTGCCGCAACCACTGCCGCCCATGATCACGAAAGTTTCACCGGCGCGGACCTGAAAGCTAATGTTGTCGAGGACGCGGCGGTCGCCGAAGACCTGGACCAGATCACGAGCCTCGAGAATGACCTCCCCGGCCTTGAAAATCTTTTTCGGGCCGGAGCCGATTTTTCTGGGGGCCTCTCTCATAGCACGAAGAAGAAAAGGCCGGTTAGAGCCGCATCCGCGATGATGATCCAAAGAATAGAATAAACGACAGAGGCGGTGGTAGCCCGGCCCACGCCTTCCGCGCCGCCGGTGACGCCGAGTCCCTGATAGCAGGCGATGGTGATGATGAGGTGGGCAAAGACGACGCTTTTGATTAGGCCGGAATAGAGGTCCCAAAGCTCGGGCCGTTGGACGGCGCGGGTAATGTAAAAGGTGGAAGTCATATCCAAGGTGCCGACGCAGACCGCCCAGCCTCCGGCCAGACCGACACAGTTTCCGAAGACCGTCAGGATGGGCAGCATGATCATGAGGGCAAGGTAGCGGGGGACGACGAGGATCCGGGTCGGAGAAATGGCCATCACCTTGAGCGCCTCAATCTCCTCGTTGACCTTCATGGTGCCCAGTTCGGCGGCGACGGCGGAACCGCTCCGCCCCACCACAATGATGGCGATGAGCAGGGGGCCGAGCTCGCGAAGGAGGCTTAGGGAAACAAGATCAGGAATGAAGGCGTTGGCGCCCAGTTTTCCCAGTTCCGTGGAGGCCTGCATGGCCAGGATAAAGCCGACGCTGAGCGCGACCAGGCTGGCCATGGGCAGGGCCTCCACGCCGATGCGGATCATCTGCCGCAGGGTGAGGGAGGGGGAAAGAACGCGGGGGTTGGTCAGGCCCCAAAGCAGGAAGCTGTAAATGCGGGCGTTGAGGGTGACGTAACCATCCCCCTCCACGCGCCGCAGGGCATCAACGATGAATCTCAAGAGGAGGCGAGGGACTTCAGGGCTTCAGCCTCGGTGGGAAAGATGGAAAAGACCTCGGTCAGACGAACCAGCTCGATGGAGCTGCGCACGGAGAGGTTGAGGCAACAGAGGCCGAATTTGCCCTGGTAAGTGCGGGCGGACTGGTAGTACTCGATGAGGGTGGCGAGCCCGGAGGAATCGATATAGGCGACCTCCGCGAAATTCAGGAGCAGGCGCGGGGTTTTTGCCTGGGCCTTGGCTTTCAGGGAGGTGCGCAGGGTGGGGGAGACATGGAGGTCGATCTCGCCTTTGACGGAAAGGACCAGCACACCTTTATCGGTTTTT
>JBEANM010000009.1:0-13610 GCA_041165425.1 Verrucomicrobiota bacterium | reverse complement strand
TGGTCGGTGATGGAGGCCGCCCTGCGAAACCTGGTTCAAAAAAAGGTTCTCGTCTGCATGAACGGGGCCTTTTCCGACAAGTGGTTCGATGTGGCCCTGAAGTGCGGCAAGTCGGCCGGCAAAGTCCAGGTCGAGTGGGGGCAGGCGATCCGGCCCGAGATGATCGACCAGGAGCTGGCCAAGGGTGGCTATGATGCCCTGACCCTCATTCACCATGAGACTTCCACCGGGGTGCTGAGTCCTTTGCCGGACATCGCCAAACTCGTCCGGTCCAAATATCCCGAGGTCCTTCTGATCGTCGACACCGTCTCCTCCTTTAGTGTTTTGCCGATTCCGTTTGATGAGCTGGGTCTCGACGTGATGTTGTGTGGCACGCAAAAGGCTTTGGCATTGCCTCCCGGGGCGGCTCTCTTTGCGGTTAGCGAGAGGGCCTACCAGCGCGCGGAAAAAGCGAAGGATCGCGGATACTACTACGACTTTCTGGAGTTTCGTAAACAGGCGGAAAGCCATATGACGCCCTGTACCCCTTCCATCAGTCATCTCTACGCCTTGGAGGTAAAATTGGCGGAGATTGAGAAGGAGGGTATCGCCAATCGTCATGAGCGTCACCGCCGCAACGCCGAACGGGGCCGGGCTTGGCTGCAGGCCAACGGTTTTGCGGTATTCCCGGAAAAGGGGTATGAGTCGCTCAGCTTAACCTGTGGGAAAAACATCCGCGGCGTCGATGTGGCTAAGTGGATTGCCTGGCTGAAGGAGAACCATGGGGCGATCTTTGATGGGGGCTACGGGAAATTAAAGGGGCAGGCGTTCCGGGTTTCCCATATGGGAGATGAGACCGAAAAGGGAATGGAAGAGGTGTGGGGGTGGTTGGCGGAGGGTTTAAAGAAAATCTCTTGATAAGCTCCTGGCGGAGAAGAGGGCAACCGGTGGCCGGTGTGTAAAAACCTGTGGCCGGCTACGATGGTTGGTGGAACAGCGACTAGGCGGCTTTGCGGGATTCTTTGCGTTTAATGATGGGGGTGCGATGTCCCTCGACCACAGGCCGATTGATGATGACCTCCTCCACGTCGTCGCGGGAGGGGATCTCGTACATCAGGTCCAGCATCATCCCTTCCAGAAGACTCCGGAGGGCGCGGGCGCCGGTGCCCTTGGTCATTGCCTTGTCGGCGAGACATTTCAGGGCATCGCGGGTGAAGTTTAACTTCACGCCTTCCATGCCGAAGAGTTTGGCGTACTGCCTGGTGAGACAGTTTTTTGTCTCCGTGAGGACGGCAATGAGTTCCTCGGCGGTCAGCGGGTTGAGGTGGGTGAGAACCGGTAAACGGCCGATGAATTCGGGGATCATCCCGAATTTCAGAAGATCTTCGGGCTCGGTGTGGCGAAGAAGGGTGGGGCCTTCTTCGATCATCGGAGCAGAACCTGGCCCGGCGCCAAAGCCCAGGGCCCGCCCGCCGAGGCGTTTGCGGACGATCTCATCCAGACCCACAAAACCGCCACCGCAGATGAAGAGAATGTTCTGGGTGTTGATGGCGATGTGTTCCTGCTGGGGGTGTTTACGGCCTCCCTGGGGCGGTACGTGGCACACGGTGCCTTCAAGAATCTTCAAAAGTCCCTGCTGGACGCCCTCGCCGGAAACATCGCGGGTGATGGAGGCACTGTCAGACTTACGGCCGATCTTGTCGATCTCATCGATGTAGACGATGCCTAGTTCGGCCCGCTTCACGTCGTAATCGGCGTTTTGCAGCAGGCGCAGAATAATGGTCTCCACATCCTCGCCCACGTAGCCGGCCTCCGTGAGGGAGGTGGCGTCGGCAATGGCAAAGGGGACATCGAGAATTCGGGCGAGGGTCCGGGCCAGGAGGGTTTTGCCGCAACCGGTCGGGCCGATGAGGAGAATGTTGCTTTTCTCAAGCTCCACATCGGCATGGTCGGTGGGAAGGGTGTCGGCATGCTCCCCGCGGACTCGCTTGTAGTGGTTGTGGACGGCGACCGCGAGGGTGCGCTTGGCCCGGTCTTGGCCGATTACGTGACGGTCAAGTTCCGCCCGAATTTCCCTTGGTTTGGGCAAAGTCTTGAGAAGCCCTTTGCCCGCAGGCCCTTCGCCGGCCTCCCGGTGAAGAATATTGGTGCAAAGGGTGATGCAGTTGTCGCAAATGTAGACCCCAGGACCGGCGATGAGTTTCTTTACCTCCGCATGGCTCTTTCCGCAGAAGGAGCAAAGGGTGAGGTGGGTGGGGCGGGCCACGGAGGCTCCGGGTTATTTTGTGGTTTGGGACAGCTTATTAAACGTCACGACGTGGTCGACTAGGCCATAGGCCTTGGCGTCCTCAGCGGACATAAAGCGGTCGCGATCCGTGTCCTTTTCGACTGTCTCAAACTTTTGCCCCGTGTGGTGCGCAAGAATCTCGTTCAGCCTCTTTTTGGCCCGGAGAATTTCCTGGGCCTGGATGCTGATGTCGGTGGCCTGCCCTTGGGCTCCCCCGAGGGGCTGGTGGATCATGATGCGGGCATTGGGCAGACAGTAACGCTTGCCCTTGGTGCCCGCGGCCAGAAGAACGGCTCCCATGCTGGCAGCCTGCCCGATGCAGTACGTCGCCACGTCGCAGCTGATGTACTGCATGGTGTCGTAGATCGCGAGGCCGGCCGTGACATATCCTCCCGGGGAGTGGACATAAATGTTCACGTCCTTCTTGGGATCCTCCATCTGCAGGAAAAGAAGTTGGGCGATGATGGAGTTGGCCATGCTGTCGTCAATCGCGGTGCCGATAAAAACAATCCGGTCTTTTAGGAGGCGGGAGTAGATGTCGTAGGCACGCTCGCCGCGGCCGGTCTGCTCAATCACGCTTGGGACGTAGTAGTCCGCGCGGGGTTCGTTATTCATCGAGCCATTTTACGATCGGATCGCGTGCTGCAAAAGAAAATCAACGGTCTTTCTGCGCAACAGCGTGTCAGCAAGTGAGGGCAACGCGCCGGATTTCTGCAGGCGTTTGGCAAAAAGGCGGACGTCCTGACCCGAGTGGGCGGCCAGATGGGTTACCTCGTGGAGGATCTCCGTCTCCTCCACCTTGAGGCCTTCGGTCTCGGCCACTTTGCGGAGAAGGAAGGAAAGCTTCACGTTCTCTTCTGCGCTTCGGCCGGCGGCGGCCAGAATCTCATCCTTGTGCTTGAGAAGCTCCTCCTGGGGCACGCCGCGGCGCTGGTTTTCTTCAATCAACCGGGCCACCAAGCGGCGCCGCTCTTCTTCCAGCATCGGTTCGGGGACATCCATCTTTACGGCGGAAAGCAGGGCGTTGGTGACGGCTTTTGATTCTTCCGAGCGGGCGGCGTTCTCGCGGGAGGCCACTAGGTCTTCCCGGATTCTCTTCTTCAGCTCCTCCAAGGAGATCTTGTAGTGCTCCTGGCAAAAAGCCTCGTCCAGTTCCGGGACGTGGCGCTCCTTAAGCTCAAGTAACGTGACCTGATATCGACCCGTCTGACCCCGAAGGGGAGCCTGGGGGAAATCGGCGGGGAACTTTACCTCCACCTCTTTGGTATCTCCGGGTTTCATGCCATAGATCGCGGGGCAGAAACCGGGAAGAAAGGAGTCGTTCTTAAGCCAGAGCCAAAGTTTTTTCGCGGCGGCGACCTGGCCGGCCTGTGGGGCGATTTCGGCGATCTTCTTGCTGCCGCAGGTGCCTTCAAAATCGACCACCGCAAAATCGCCCTCTTGGGCGGGGCGTGGGTCGAGGTTGTGGAAGTGGGCCATCGGCTCCGCCAGTTGCTGGAGGGCGGTCTCCACATCCTTGTCCGTGACGGGTTCGGGGGACTTTTTGGGTATCTTCAGCCCTTTCGCGGTCGGCACCTTAAATTCGGGAGCAAGGTCAACCCGCAGAATAAACTGAAACTTCTGATCCTTGCCAAAATTGGCTTCCTCCACGGCGGGATCATCCACCAGCTGAAGCTTTTCCTTTTCCACGGCGGCCCGAAGGGCTTCCCGCAGAAGAACATCCCGTAGCTCGGCCTGAATATCGGGGGCGTAGCGTTTGCGCACCATATCGAGGGGGGCCCGCCCCGGTCGGAAACCCGGGAGACGGGCGGATTTTTGAAAGGAAAGGGTGACCTGCTCTTCCTTTTGGCGGACCTGATCGGCAGGGATCTCTCCCTTCACGCGGCGCCGGCATCCTCCAACATTCTCCAAAGAAAGCTTCATGAGTGGGATATAGCCTAACGGAAAAGAAGGCGATTGGCCAAGGGAAAGGGCTTCAGGCAGCCCGGCGCGGACACACGCCCTTTTCGCGAAGAGAGTCGCAGGTGGCCTCAATCTGCAGGCTGACCCGCTGCGGGCTGAAGCCGTAATCCTTGGTGATGATCGATTCACGGACATCCAGGCAGTGGTCATGGAACTCGATGACCTTCTGGCAATCCACACAAACGAAATGTCCGTGGCGCGGGGCATCGGCGAAGTTCGGGTCGTACTGGGGGGACTGTTGCCCCAGGCCCACCTGTCGAATCAGGCCGGCCCGAACAAGGAAGGCGAGGGTGCGGTAGACCGTGGCGCGGGAGACTTTGTCGTCCCGGCGGCGACAGCGGGAAAGAAGCGACTCGGCGGTGAAGTGCTCCTTGGTGCCAAAAACCATTTCGGTGACGAGCCGGCGCTGCGAGGTAAGGCGGAGCCCCTGGGAGCGCATGCTTTCAAACGCCCGTTCTTGGGCGCTGGGTTTCTGTCCGGCGGTCTTCAATCGGCGCCGCTCTCCGAGGACTCGTCCGCGCCGCGACTCTTGGGACCCTTGAGCGCCTTAAGAAACCGTTTCACGGCCGGGCTGACTACGCGCGAGGCGCGGGAGACCACCCCGAGGGGGCGGGCGATTTCCGCCCCATGGTGGGGGACGGTCACGAGGGCGCCGGAGGCAAGCTCCTTGGCGACGACAGACTTTGGCAAGAAAGCGACTCCGGCGTCGATTTCCACGGCGCTTTTCAGAGTTTCCACGTTGTCGAACTCCATCTTCGGTTGAAATTTAAGGCCGCGGGTGGCGAGGATCTTATCGAGGCCTTGGCGCGTGGGCATTTCCGGGGCGAGGGAGACAATCTTATATTGGGAAAGGTCGGCCAGCGGCACAGCGCCTTTTTTGACCAAGGGATGGCCGGGGGCGGCGATGATGTGAAGGGTGTCCTTCTTGAACGTTTCCACCTTCAGCCCCTTACGCGGCGCGGGGAAAGCCACAAAGCCGACATCGGCATCCCCGTCGGCCACACACTCGTACACCTCGTTGGAGCGGCGGTAATCGACCTGAACTTTGACTTGGGGGAACGCTTTGAGGAACTCCTTGATGTAGGGCGGGAGTTCATGGATGCCCACGCTAGGTACGGCGGCGAGGCGGATGGTGCCAGAGATGATATTGCGCATTTCCTCCAGCTGGTGTTGAAAGCGTTGGTAATGGGCGATGATTTCCCGACTGGCCTCGTAGAGCAGTTGCCCCTCCCGGGTGAGGGCGAACTGTTTGCTGGTTCTTTCCAAGAGGGGAACCCGCAGACGCTGCTCAATCGAACGAAGTTGTTGGCTGACGGCCGACTGGGTGATGCCGTTGAGCGAGGCGGAACGGCTGAAGGATTTTGTCTCCACCAGATCACGAAAGACGCGGAAAGATTCCACCTGCATAGGGTTTTAGTATTATGCACTCTTATTGAGAGGGCAAATCAAGCTTAACTAATCATGAGTGACCCATTGGAGCAGAACTACTCCCGTATCAACGGGGAGATCCGGCAGGCCGCCGAAAAGGCGGGCCGGGATCCCGGAACTGTCCGCCTTCTTGCTGTGAGTAAGAAAGTGACCGCCGAGCGACTGCGGATTCTTTGGGGTTTGGGTCACCGGCTTTATGGGGAAAACCGGGTTCAGGAAGCGCGCGTCAAGGTTCCCGAAATGCCTGCAGGCGGGGAGTGGCACTTCATTGGCGGCCTACAAACCAACAAAGCCAAGGAGGCGGTGGAGTGGTTTGACGTGATCGAGTCAGTCGATCGACTGGAACTCGCCCAGGAGTTGCAGAAGCGGGCGGAGGCCGCAGGAAAAAATCTCCGGGTTCTTTTGGAGATTAATGTGGGTGGAGAGGCGGCGAAGCATGGGGCCCGGCCTGAGCAGGCCGGCCTACTTCTGCAGGCGGTAAACTCGATGTCTCGGCTCGAGGTGCGTGGGTTGATGGCGATCCCGCCGTTCCGCGAGGAACCAGAAGAGGCGCGGCTTTTTTTCCGAAAGCTACGCGAGATCCGCGACCAGCTGGAACAGGCCTCCGGAGCCGGCCTGCCGGAGCTTTCCATGGGAATGAGTCACGATTTTTCGGTCGCCATCGCGGAGGGGGCCACGTTGGTGCGGATCGGAACGGCGCTGTTTGGGCCGCGCGCGGGGTGAGTCGGCTGACTCTTTCCCGGTCCTTTTACGAACCAGAGGATCCGGTCGCGGTGGCGGTGCGGCTTCTGGGAAAAATTCTCCGGGTGAAAGCCAAAACCGGAATCTGTGCCGGCCGTATCGTTGAGGTGGAGGCTTATGGGGGGCCGCGTGACCGGGCGTCTCACGCCTGGCGGGGGCGCACTCCGAGAAATGAATCGATGTTCGGCCCGCCGGGCACGGCCTACGTCTATCTTTGTTACGGAATCCACCGGATGTTCAATGTCGTCACGGCACCCGAGGGGATTCCCGCGGCGGTTTTGATCCGGGCGGTCGAGCCGGTGGAGGGAATCTCCAGGATGGCGCGGCGCCGAAGTTTTGCGACGGATGATTATCGGCTCACGGGGGGACCCGGGGCTTTGACAGCGGCCTTGGGGATTCGGATGGAATGGGATCGAAGTGATCTTGTTTGCGGGCCCATCCGGATCGAGGATGATGGTATGCGGGTTGCCGCCTCCAAGATTCAACAGCGTCCCCGGGTAGGGGTAAATTATGCCGGCCCTGCCGCCCGCTTTCCGTGGCGCTTTTCGATCCGGGACAACCCGTGGGTGAGCCGGAGCCGTTCATGAGACAAGCGCCGCGCATTCTTTCCGCATTGGAAAAGGCGCAGGAGATTAATTTCTCCGGACGGCACTACGGAACCATCGCCGAGATCGGGGCGGGGCAGGAGGTGGCCCGCTGGTTTTTTCAGGCGGGCGGGGCTGCCGGCACAGTGGCCAAGAGCATGTCTGCCTACGACATGACCTTCAGCAACGCGATTTACGGCAAAGCCGGGCGTTTTGTCTCACGCGAAAGATTGCAGGAAATGTTGAACTACGAATATCGACTCCTGATCGAGCGGCTTGGGGCAGAGCGCGGAGATCACACCCGCTTTTTTGTGTTTGCCGACACGGTAACGGCCCGCAGTCACAAGCACGCGTCGGATGGCAAGGGATGGTTGGGGATTCGTTTTCAGACCGAGCCCAATCAGGCGCCAGGTGAAATTCATCTGCATGTCCGGCTGATGGACCCCACGAATGCCGAGCAGATGGAGGCCTTGGGTAGGCTTGGGGTCAACCTGATCCACGGGGCTTTTACCCTTTGGCGAAAACCGCAAGAGATTCTCAGCCGGCTGATGGAGGGAATCCGTTACGGTCGGCTGGAAGTGGATATGGTGGCTTTCGATGGCCCGGTGTTTGCGAAAGTGGACAATCGCCTTGCCAGCTTGCAGTTGGTCCATTCCAACCTCACCCCGGTGGCCTTGTTTGCCGCAACCGGGGAGAACCTGGAGGCGGAAGACAGCTTTTATAACAAATCGGTTCTTCTGCTGCGCGGTCACTACCGCCCGCTCACCAACTTCCACATGCGGATGATGGCAAAAGCTTCCGCCGTCTTTCGGGCGGATCCGGAAAACAAAGGCCGCGAGATTGTGGAGGTTTGTGAAATCACCATGCGAAACCTGGTCCGCAGCCGAAAAGCCGGAGTGGAAGACTTTCTCGACCGGGTGGACTGCATGGGAACGTTAAAACGAACCGTCATGGTCACGAATATCTTTCGCTTCCACCGGTTGGCACAGTATATCACCCAACGCACCCAGGGGTCTGTAGGCTTTGTCATCGGCGTGCCGCTTTTGAGTAAGATGCTGGAGGAGCAGTTCTACAGCGATCTGCCCGGGGGAATTCTGGAGGCCATGGGGCGGCTGTTTCTGCCTAGGGTCAAACTCCTTGTCCAACCCGGCTATGACCCGGTCACGGGGGCGTTTGTGACCGGCCATACACTAACTGTTCCGGAGCCCATCCGCGAAATTTACGAATATCTCGTGCGAACCGGTCGGATTGTGGATTTGGCCGGCGAGCAAAAAGACCTGCCGTCCTGCTCGAGTTCCGAGATTCTGAGAAGCATTCGCTCCGGCAAGAAAGGATGGGAGAAAAACGTGCCCGGCCCAGTCGCCACCCTGATTCGTCGGCGAAGGCTGTTTGGCTACCGGGCCGCAAGGGGATGAGCCTTTCTGTGTATCGACCTCACCTTGGGACCACCGCGGTCTGTGCCATGGTGGTCGGCCTAACGGCAAGAAACCTCCGGGGGTTTCTTTTTCTCTGGATCCGGATTCTAGCCTTTGTTCGGGAGACTCGGAGGGCGGGGGGTTGCCGCGGGGTCTACCCGGGCATACGTAGTTGGCGGAGTTTAATTCTCGTCAGTTATTGGCAGGACAGGGAATCGTTGCAGGCCTTTGCCCGGGCGCCGACTCACGTTGCGTGGATGCGTTTTATCGCGCGAAATCCGGACAGTCTTGATCTTTTCAACGAGACATACGCCCAGCCGGTGTCTTTAAATACCGTTAACACCCGCGGGGGATTCGCCGCCGCCGTGGAAAAGGAGAAGCAGTAAATGAAACTTCGGAACATTTGGATTCTTGCGGCGCTTTCCGCCTCTTTTCTGGTGGCTCAGGAAAATAAGTCCGGCACGGTCAAGCTCAAGGTGGAGGGAGTTCTGGAAGGACAGGGCCAGGTTCGGATTGCCTTGGAAAAAAATGCCAAGGATTTTGATTCCGGGGGCTTTGAAACGCCAAAATATCTTTCCCGGGTTGAGGACGCCAAAGACGACGCCGTCAGCGTGGTCTTTCCCGCAGTGCCTTACGGAACTTATGCCATCAAGGTCTTTCAGGATCTGGATGGGGATGGAAAGCTGAAGACCGGATTTATGGGAGCGCCTGAGGAGCCGTGGGGGTTTTCCAATGATGCCACCGGCTTTATGGGTCCGGCGGATTTCAGTGATGCGAAGTTCGAACTCGATTCCTCAGAGCTTGAACTGACGATTCATCTAAAGAAGTAGCTTGGTCGTTTCGGTTGGGGTGAGGCGCCGCCTCGGGGGTCGCGGCCGCGGGTCAAAAATTCTTAAAATGTTATTTTTGATTCATCATGGGACAGGTTGACGCGGGTGGGCGGAATCTTACCGTTTGGAGCATGGCCAAAGCACCGCTGGGCAGGGGGTTGGGAGCCCTTTTGGGAACGAGCAAGCCGCCGCTCGATTCCCCCGAGATCCGTGCTGAGGATGGTGAAAGGATTCAGCAGTTGGGGATTGGAGACATCCGTCCCAGCCGGTTCCAACCCAGGCGCGTCTTTGCCGAGGAGAGCCTGGCGGAACTGGTGGACTCTATCCGGGCAAAAGGAATCTTTCAGCCCCTGATTGTCCGGCGTTCCGGAAGCGGGTCAGGGTATGAGCTGATCGCCGGAGAGCGGCGCTGGCGGGCGGCCCAGAAACTGAGCCTCGGACGCGTGCCTGTGATCGTCCGGCAAGCCACGGACCAGCAGGTTCTTGAATTTGCCCTGATTGAAAACCTGCAACGGGCCGAGCTCGATCCAGTGGAGGAAGCCGATGGCTACGCCACCCTGATCGAGTCGTTCGGATTGAAGCAGGAGGAGGTGGCTGAGCGGGTGGGGAAAAATCGGGCCACGGTGGCCAATGCTCTTCGTCTGCGCTCGTTACCCTCCGAGGTGCGGGATCTGTTGCGCTCCAAGCAACTGACGGTTGGCCATGCCAAGGCGATTTTGGGACTGGGTGAGCCTGCCGCGCAGACTGCGGTCGGGCGGGAGGTCGTGAAGCGGGGGTTAAGTGTGCGGCAAGCCGAGGCCTTGGTCCGGCGGCAGACCCATGGCACCCGCGGGAGAAAGAAAAACCGCCGGGCGCATGAGGCGGATTGGCGGGATCTGGAGTTAAAACTCCAGCGGGCCACGGGAACCCGGGCGCGGATCTTGGGCTCGGCCGAAAAGGGGCAGATTGAATTGCCCTACACCTCCGCGGCGGAATTGGATCGTTTGGTGACGCACCTGGGGGTGCGGGGCGACCTGTGAGCCAAAAGATCCGCCTGCTGGCGGAAGTGGTGGCAAACCGAATCGCCGCCGGGGAGGTGGTGGAGCGGCCAGCCTCCGTGGTGAAGGAGCTGGTGGAGAACTCCCTCGATGCCGGTGCCAAGAAAATTGAAATTTCCGTGGAGCGCGGCGGTCGATCCCTGATCCGGGTGACCGATGACGGCTGCGGGATGGGGCCGGAAGACGCCTTGTTGGCCTTGGAGCGGCATGCCACCAGCAAGATCCGCGAAGCGGGGGATCTGATGAAGATCCAGACCTTTGGTTTCCGTGGGGAGGCGCTTCCCAGCATTGCCTCTGTGAGCCGTTTCACCCTCAAGACGCGCGAGTCGCAAGCGGAGGAGGGTACCGAAGTCGTGATCGACGGAGGCAAGGTGGTGCGCGCCGGTAAGGCCGGCTGCCCCTCCGGCACCAGCATCGAGGTACGGCAACTCTTCGCCCACGTGCCAGGTCGGAGAAAATTTCTGCGTACGGAAGAGACGGAGTGGAGTCATATCGAGCAGGGGGTGCGGTTGGCAGCGCTGGCTCGCCCGGAGGTGGGCTGGGTGCTGCGACGGGATGGAGCGGTGTTCTGGCAGGACACGGCCCGGGAAGCGTTGGAGGAAAGAATGGCGGCGGTTTTTGGGCGGGACTGGAAGGAGACTTTCCTGGAAATCGATATTGAGGACGGTGGAATGCGGATTCATGGCTATCTGGGCCGCCCGGGAGTCAACCGCGCCACGCGGGCGGAGCAGATTCTTTTTGTCAACTCGCGCCCCGTGCAAAGCGGCAGCCTCAACGCCGCCTTGTTGGAGGGATACCACAATGCCCTCATGCGGGGACGGTATCCCGTGACCGTGCTGTTTTTGGAGATGGATCCGTGTGGGGTGGATGTGAACGTCCACCCTGCCAAACGGGAGGTTCGGTTCCGGCAGGATGGGGATGTGCGACGATTTGTGTCCGGGGCGGTGGCGGAAGTGCTCCGGGGTGGTTCGGTGGGGCCTCTGCCCATGCCGACCATGACCACAAACGGATTCTCGCCAGCCCTGACTTTTGCCCCCACGGCCTCACAGCCCGCCACCACAATCCCGGGGCGGGCATCCGTACCGGTGGCCGCGGGCGGATCCTTGGGGCTGGAGGTGGAGAGCGCTCCGGGGATTCCGGCTGGGTGGCGCTTTCTCGGCGTAGTGGACCATCTTTATCTTGTGGCCGAGAAAGAGCGAGGTGTGGTGCTGATCGATCAGCATGCGGCCCACGAAAGGATTCTCTTTGAGCAACTCCTCCGACAAGTGGCCCAAGAGGAGGTCAGCGGGCAGAGGTTGCTTTATCCCGTGACGATCGAGTTTCCTCCGGTGCAGGCCGCGTTTCTCAAAGATCGCGCCGAGGAGTTGGGAAAAGTCGGCTTGGGAATTGCCTCGATGGGGGGCAACTCCTTTTTGGTGGATGCTCTGCCGCCGCGAATCCGGACCTTGGCCGTGGAGGAGTTTGTCCGCGGGGTAGTGGCGGACCTAGAAAAAGGCGGCGCCACCGCGAAGAAGGACCGGCGGTTGAGCGAGGAGGTGATCGCGAAGACCGTGTGCCGTCATGCGGTCAAGGCCAACGACCGGCTGAACGAGGCGGAGGCCGTCCGACTGTTGGCGGATCTGTTGGCGTGTGAACTGCCCTACACCTGTCCCCATGGCCGCCCGACCATGATTCTTTGGAGTAAGACGGAGCTGGAGAAGAAGTTCGGCCGGGCAGGGTAAATGGCCGCGGAGAGGATCTTTCTCGACCACGCTTCCGGCGGACCACTGTTACCGGCGGCCAAGGCGGCGATGGACAAGGTTCTGGCCGGCCATGGTGCGGCGCCGGGCGGGGGACACCGCGAGGCGAGGGAGTCGCGGGAAGTTCTGGAGCACGCCAGAAAGCAGGCGGCCGAGTTTCTGGGGGTGGAGGATCCTGAGCGGATCGTGTTCACGTCCGGGGGCACGGAGTCGGTTCAATCCGCCATCCGGGGCTGGGGAGAGGGCGCCGGCAAAGGAACCCTTTATGTAAGCGAGATGGAGCACCCGGTCGTGGAGGCGGCGGTGCGCAGACTGGAAAAGGCAGGGTTCAGAATGATGCGTATTCCCGTGGACGGGGAGGGGAGACTGCAGTGGACAAAGGTAAAGCCGGCGGAAGGTCTCGGGTTGGCATGCGTCCACTTGGCCCATCATGATCTCGGCACCGTGCAGGATCTAAAACAGGCGGCTGTTTTCGCGAAGTCGGTTAAAGCGCAGCTGTTCGTGGACGCGAGCTTTGGTGCCGGGTGGGTCTCTTTGCCGGAAGGACTGGAGGGTATCGATCTTTTGGCGATTTCAGGTCATCGGCTGGGCGGTCCCAAGGGGTCGGGAATTCTTTGGATTCGATCTGGCTCTCCATGGAAAGCCCGGTTGGAGGGTGGTAGGCAGGAGAACGATCAGCGGGCGGGAACGGAGAATCTGCCCGCCATCGCCGGGCTGGCGGCGGCAGTGGCGGAGTGGGGGACGCAGGGCGAGGGGTTTCGCAAGATGGCGGCAGAGGCCCAGCGGGCCTTGTTGGAAGGAATTTCAAAAATGGTTCCAACCGCGAAGCTACATGGGCCGGAGCCCGGACCGGAAAGAAATCCGGCGCATCTAGGGATGAGCTTTTCGGGGCTAGAGGCGGAGGCGTTAGCGCTGGTGCTGGACCGGGTTGGTGTGGCGGCAAGGGGGGGGAGTGGTTGTGTAACGCGGGAAATGAAGATCCCGCCAGCGATGAAAGCGATTGGGGCGAAGCCGGAAGAGGCTCGGGCGTTAATCCTTTTTACCCTAGGCCTTGGAACATGTGCCGGGGATATGGCAGAAGCAGCTCAGCGTGTGTTCCAAGGTGCGCAGCGACTCGCCGCCACCTTGCCCTGATCCTGGCTTCTTGCTTTCCAATGATAATGCTGAGGCGACAGGGGCCAAAGAGCGCTTCACTGCACAGTTCGGGTATCCCGCCCTACCTAAGCTGGAATCATAAAGGTGGAGCGGGCAGGATCTGACCATGACGGCGAATGGCTGGCGTGATGAGGTGGTGACAAGGTTACGGGAGGTAAAGTACCCGGGGTTCAGTCGTGACATCATTTCGTTTGGACTCGTCCAGGATATGGCCTTAGAGGGGACGGACCTGAAACTGCGGCTGAAGCTGACGACCCCGGATCCGGCGGTGCCGGAAAAAATCGGAAAAGAGATCCGAGACATCCTCAAGGGCTACGCTCCGGTCAAAAGCGTGACGATCGAGACCGAAGTGGCGCCTCCGCAAACTACCGCGACGTCGGGACCCCAAGGGATTCCCGGAGTGAAAAAGATCATCGCGGTGGCGAGCGGAAAGGGCGGAGTGGGGAAGTCCAC
>JBEANM010000008.1:0-20032 GCA_041165425.1 Verrucomicrobiota bacterium | reverse complement strand
CGGTTAGCTGATGGATTACAGCCAGACCGTCCGTCTTCCCAAGACGGATTTTCCTATGCGGGGAGATCTGCCCAAGAGGGAACCGGCATGGGTGCAGGCCTGGCTGAAGGAAAAAACATACGAGAAGCTGTTGCAGGAGCGGGCCAAGGCCCTCGAGTTTCACTTGCACGATGGTCCTCCCTTCGCCAATGGGGACGCCCATGTAGGCCACGCCCTCAACATGGTGTTGAAGGACATCGTCCTGAAAAGTCGGTCGATGATGGGACGAAAAGCTCCTTTTGTCCCCGGATGGGATTGCCACGGCCTTCCCATCGAGCACAAGGTGGTCACGGAAGAGAAGTTGGTTGGAGCCGAGGCCTCGGTGATCCGGAAAAAATGTGAAGAGGTGGCACGGCATTTTATCGAGCGCCAAAAAGAGCAGTTTCAGCGACTGGGGGTGTTAGGAGATTGGGACCGCCCCTATCTGACCATGAGCCCTAGCTATGAGGCAGCCGAGCTGCGGATCTTGGCTGATTTGGTGGAGAAGGGGATGGTTTATGAGGGGTTGCGCCCTGTGCACTGGAGCACCGGTTGCCGGACGGCCTTGGCCGAGGCGGAAGTGGAGTATGCGGATCGGGAGGACGATTCGGTCTACGTGCGAATGGAGCTCCAAGGCGTCCAGGATGAGGACCTGCTGATCTGGACGACCACTCCTTGGACTTTGCCGGCTAACCTTGCGGTGGCAGTTCATCCGGGAATGAGCTACGTGCTGGCAGACCCCGGCCAAGGCCGGAAGGTGTGGGTGGCCAAGAGCCGCTTAGAGGCTGTGGCCAAGGCCGCAGGCAAAGAGGTGAAAGTTGTACGGGAAGTGAAAGGCAAGGACCTGGAGAAAAAAGCGTACCGACATCCCCTCGTTTCCCGGGAAGGGCTGATTTATCCGGCCGAGTTTGTCACTGCGGAGTCCGGGACTGGCTTAGTCCACATCGCCCCAGGCCACGGGCATGAAGATTACGTTTTAGGAAGGCAGCACAAACTGGAGCCCTTCTCGCCGGTCAACGAGGCCGGCAAGCTCACGCCGGAATGTGGGGTCAAGGAGATCGAGGGGCAAAATGTGTTTGCCGCCAACCCGCTGGTGGCGGACTTGCTGGAAAAATCCGGAAAGCTGTGGGCCCGGGAAAAAATCCGCCACAGCTATCCGCACTGCCCCCGATCCAAGACCCCGATCGTCTTTCGGTCCGTCCGCCAGTGGTTCATCCGGATGGACCAGTTGCGGGACGCGGCCCTGCAGGGGGTGGCCGAGGTGAAATGGGTGCCCAGTTGGGGTGAAAGCCGGATCCGTGGAGCCCTCGGCGCTCGGCCCGACTGGTGCATTTCACGGCAGCGCTCATGGGGTCTTCCGATTCCGGCCTTCTACAAGCCAGACGGGAACTCCGTGCTGGACGCTAAAATTATCCGTCGAGTGGCGGAGCGAACTGCAAAAGAAGGGGCAGGTTTCTGGTTTGGAGATACCGACGAACAGTTGGCGAAAACCTGCGGGGTTCCGACCGATTGGAAGCGGGGCCGTGAAACCATGGACGTCTGGCTGGACTCGGGCTCGAGCTGGTCGGCGGTGGCGGCCGATGGCCGGGTTAAGTTCCCGGCAGATCTTTACTTGGAGGGTAGTGACCAGCACCGCGGCTGGTTTCAGAGCAGTCTTCTGCTGTCGGTAGCCCTAACGGGAAAGCCACCCTTCCGGGCGGTCCTAACCAACGGGTTTGTGGTGGATTTGGACGGAAAAAAGTTGTCGAAATCCCGGGGGAAACCACCGGGCCTGATGGACCTGGTTGAAAAGTATGGGGCAGATGTTGTCCGGTTGTGGGTGGCCAGTGAGGATGCAAAGGAGGACGTGCCATTCTCCACGGAGATTTTTGGCCGGGTGGGAGATAGTTATCGCCTGTGGCGCAACTCCTTCCGGATTCTCTTGGGCAATTTAGCCGATTTTGACATCAGCAACCATGCCGTGCCAGTGGGCCAAAGGAGTCCGCTCGACCGTTATATTCTCGCAAAACTGGCGGGGCTCTCCCAAGGAGTGCGGGAGGCTTACGAAGCGTACAATTTTCCGGCGGTTTATCACGCACTGAACCGTTTCCTCTCCGTGGAGCTCAGCGCGTTTTACATCGATGCCTGCAAAGATCATATCTATTGCGATGCGGAGCATGCTCCTTCCCGGCGCTCGGCTCAGACCACCATGTACGAACTCCTGGATGTTATAGTGCGTCTGGCTGCACCGGTGGTGGCGTTCACCTCGGAGGAGGTCTGGGAACATTTGACCCAGAAGAGGGGGGGGTCTGTCCATCTGCAGACTTTCCGGGAAGCCGGTCTACCACCGGGTTGGAGTTCCGAGGAGGAGTCACGGTGGGAAAGACTGTTCGCCCTGCGCACCAAGGTGCATGAGGCGTTAGAGAAGGAGCGCCAGGCCAAGAAAATCGGCAAGAGCTTGGAGGCGGGAGTCTTAGTGGAAGGTGGAAAGGCGAAGGTGGAAGACGCCGCTCTCCTGAAGGAGATTTGTCTGGTGAGTCATTTGGAGATCCGGCCCGGCTCCGGGGAGGCCGCCGTCCGGGTGGTGGCGGCGAGGGGCGCGCGTTGTGCCCGATGCTGGAAGCATGAGGAGAGTGTGGGGAAAGGCACAGATCATCCTGAGTTGTGCGAGCGCTGTACCGATGTGGTCAAAGGGGTGCGGGCTTGAGTTTAGGCCGGTACGGGGGTGGTTGGTTCTGGCCCGTGGCCTTAGCGATCTTGATTTCGGATCAGGCTTTAAAAATCTGGGCAGAGCAGGTTCTCAAGCTCGGCAGCAGCGTGGTCATCATTCCCGGCTTCTTTTCCCTAACGCGAGTGCACAACACCGGGGTGGCCTTTGGGATGGCGCAAGGGAACAATGGTCTGACCGGGTTGCTGGCCGTGGCCATTTTGGTGCTGGCCGCGTGGTTGGCGCGGGGATGGGACTGGGAGCGGAGATTTGTCCAGTGCGTCAGTGCGATGGTGGCGGGAGGAGCGGTCGGAAATCTGATCGACCGGGTGCGACTGGGCTATGTCCTGGATTTTTTTGATTTTCACCACCGCGGGTGGAGTTGGCCGGCTTTCAATATCGCGGACGCCGGCATCAGCGTGGGAGTGGGGCTATTGGTGCTTAGCTGGCTGGCGGGAGAGTCGCCGGAGCGGCACTCAGATCAAAAAAGGGATTAGGAAGAGAGCGGCCGCTTCGACCAAGGATGGTGTAGTTGAACCTTGCGGACATGGTGCATGGCGAGCGCGCCACCGAGGGCAAAGAGAATCATCACGGGATACCAGGATGCCCAGCCGAACTTTTTAATCAGAATCCCGGTGAGGAAAAGGCAGATGGCCGATCCATAGTATTGGAAGGAGTCGATCACCCCGGCGGCAAAACCGGCCATTTTCTTGCCCCCAATGTCCATGGGGGCGGCGGCACCAACCACGGAGTGGGTGGAGTTTACGGTCAGGGAGACGAGAACCAGGAAAATGCCGGCCAAGGTGACGCCGAGTAGGCCCGGCTTGATCAGTCCGGAAAACATCATGAGGGCGGCGAGAGAGATGACACCAGCTTCCAAGAGATAGAGGAAGCGCGCCACGGGCGAACGGTGGCCGGCAAAAAACTTGTCCGAGACCCAACCGGAAAGAATGGAGCCCAGGATTGCGGTGGTGGTCATCAGGTTGAGAATAATCAATACGGCGAGCGGTTTGGCTTTCATGTCGAGGCCGAGCTGCTGGGTGAAGAAGAGGACGGAGAGCTGGTCGGAACTGTGGCGAACCGCCCCCGTGCAGGCGTAGGCGGCAGCATAAAACCAAACCAAGGGATGGGTGAAGATGGTGGTGAAGCTTTCCTTGAGGGAAACCCGGGTGCCGGCGGAGTCGTCCAGTTCGTCGTGGATGACATTGGGGAAACCGGCGGCGGCGGGCTCCTCTTTCACGGCCAGAGCCATCCAGACGGCGGCCGCGGCGGTGACGAAGGGGGGAATAATGAAGAGAACCCGCCAAGTGCCCGGTTCCACCACCCAAGTGCCCATGAACCAAAGGCCCACGGTGAAACCGGCCAGGAGGAATGGGGCCAGCGTATTGATGGCGTACTGCCCCAACTGGATCATGATGCCAAAAATGCCGGAAAAAGTGCCGCGCTCATGGCGGGCAAACCAGGCGGCATTGATTTTGATCATCCCCGGGGCCCCGCAGGACTGGAACCAGCCATTGAGGATGGCGATGAGACCGAAGGTGGCGAGGGTGCCGACGAAAGAGGAGAAGCCGAAGATAAAGTTGCAGAGGATGGTGCCGACCGCACCGACCAGCATGGAGGTTTTGCCGCCGATCCGGTCGGCAAGGAGGCCGTTGACCAGCTGGCCGGTGCCGTAGGCAAGTGACCAGACGACAAAGATCTGGGTGATGCCGGCCACATCAAAGCCGAATTCCTCCACCATGCCAGGGGTGGCAAAGCGAAAATTGTAGCGAGCCATATAGTAAGAGGCGTACAGGACTCCCAAGGCACCCCAGTTCATGCCCCGTCGGGCGCGAAAACCTGCGGGGTAGTGGGAACGGGGGGTCAGACTGGTTGTCATTCCCATAGGATACCGATGCCGAAAGGCCGCAGGGAAGGAAAGAGGGTGGGGTCTGCGGATAAAAATTGGTAAGCTGAACTCCGTGCAGCTTAAAAAATATCGTCACCTGATCTGGGACTGGAACGGAACCCTGTTGGACGACGCCTGGCTCTGCCGGGAAATCATGAATCATCAACTTAACCGAAGGGGTCTACCTGTCCTTTCCGCAGAGCGGTATGAGGAGATTTTTGATTTTCCGGTGGAGAAATACTATCGGGCGGTGGGGTTTGATTGGAGCCGTGAGAGTTTTCAGGAGGCAGGGACCGAGTTCATTCTAGAATACGAGCAGCGCAAGCAGGAGTGCGCCCTTCAGCCGGGGGGGGAGGTTCTTCTGGCTGATCTTGCCGCGGGAGGCTGGTCCCAAGCGGTGCTGTCCGCCTATTCCCACCATACTTTAGAGGAATTTCTCAGGCATTTCGGGATACGGCAGCATTTTCGCAGCGTGGCCGGGAGCCGGGATCATTACGCCGTCGGGAAGGTCGGCCACGGTCTTAAGATGTTGGAGGAACTGCATGTTTCCCCCCGAGAAACCCTGCTCATTGGGGACACAACCCATGATGCGGAGGTGGCTCGGGCGATGGGGGTAGATTGTGTGCTGGTGCCCTGTGGTCACAATAGCCGGATCCGCTTGGCGGGTTGTGGGGTGCCGGTGGTGGAAAATCTGGGTGCTTTGCGCTTGGAATAGGAATTTCGCGAGGGAGAGAAACAGTTAAGATGAAGTTTCGATGAAGGTGGCCCTATTGGATTATGGACGGGGAAATCTCCGCAGCGTGGAGCGTGCGTTGGGCAAGGCGGGTGCAGAGGTGACTTGTGCCGAAAATGAGTCGGGCCTGAACGGAGTTGCCTGTCTGGTTGTGCCAGGCCAGGGCTCCTTTGGTGATGCCATTCACGGCCTGAAAGAACGGGGACTTTGGGAGCCCCTGAAAAAGTGGATCGCGGGCGGAAAACCTTATTTGGGAATTTGCCTGGGGTTTCAAATTCTTTGGGAAGCGAGCGAAGAGGCGCCTGGGGTCGAAGGGTTGAAGGTCATTTCCGGAACCGTGCGTAAATTCAATGCGCCAGAGTTAAAGGTTCCTCTGATTGGCTGGTGTGAGGTGAAAGCGGCTCCGCCAGCGAGGGAGCTATTTGCGGGGGGCGATCGCTATTTTTACCATGTCCACTCCTATCGGCCGGAAAGTGCTCCGTCGGACTGGCTGGCCTGTGAAACCGAGTACGGGGGCTGGTTTCCCAGCGGGGTTTGGAGGGAAAAAGTAGCCGCCTTCCAGTTCCATCCGGAAAAAAGCCAGGATAGCGGGATCTCCCTCCTGCAGAAGGTATTGCAGAAAATCTGTGCGGTCTGACTTGCGTAAACGGGCAACGGACTTAAGTATTCTTCATGATCAAAAAACTACTCGGCCTTGCTGTGTTGGGATGTGTGATGGGTCTTGCCACCGTTGCTCGTGCGGGTGACTCCTGTGGGGGTTGTCCGGCCGACGAGAAGAAGGGCAAGGAATCCAAAGAGAGCACTTCCGACAAGCAGTAAGATATTTGGGAAAATAAAAACCCGGCCCTGCGTTTGCGGGCCGGGTTTTTTATTGGCGAGAGTCTTGGACTTGGGTCAACCGTCTCCGGCGATGGACTGGCCGGCCAACCAGGCCGTGGTCCAGGCGGCTTGAAAGTTAAAGCCTCCGGTAATGCCGTCGATGTCCAGCGTCTCGCCGGCGAAATACAGGCCAGGAACCTTCCGGCTTTCCATGGTTTTCATGTCGACCTCCTCCAAGGGAATCCCTCCGCAGGTGACAAACTCCTCCTTGTTCATGCTCTTGCCCACGACCTCGAGCTTGGTTTCATGAAGTTTCTTGAGAAGGAGCATTTCCTTTTCGCGTGAAAATTTCGACCAACGCTCGTCCGGGGTGATACCGACGGAACGGCACAGCTGTTCCCATAAGCGGGCGGGCAGGGGAGGCCAACCCGAACGGTATAAGGTCTTGGCCCCTTGCCGTTGTCTTCGGCTTTGAATCTCCAGGCGGCTTTTTTCCAGGGTTTGCCCGGGAATCCAGTCCAGAGAAAGCGGGAAACAATATTTCTTCCCGTGCATCGGGCGGGCTCCCCAGGCCGAAAGCCGTAAAACCGCCGGCCCGCTCAGTCCCTCGTGGGTGAAGAGAACCGGTCCCCTCTCTTCGAGATGAAGATCCGGTACCGTGATCCTGGCGTCCTGGATCGAAAGGCCCGCCAGCGAGCGGATCCAATCTTCGGCCAAATGGAAGGTGAAAAGGGAGGGGACCGGTGAATTCAAGTGGTGCCCAAGGGCGGTGAGCGGGTGGGGGCCTTGGCCACATCCTCCCGTGGCCCACAGCAGGCGGTGGCACTCCATGTCAGAGCCGGTAGACAGTCTCAAAATAAAACCTCCCTCCCGGCGGGGGGCCACCGATTGAATTCCGGAGTGGGTGATCACGCTGACCCCGGCCACCCGGGCGGCTTGGGTCAGGCAGTCGATGACGGATTGAGATGAGTTGGTGACGGGAAACATTCGGCCGTCTGCTTCGGTCTTCAGCTTCACCCCGCGAGAGGCAAACCAGGCGACGGTTTCTTCCGGGCCGAAACGGGTGAGGGGCCCGATCAGGGCTTTTCCTCCCCGGGGATATCGGCGGGAAAGTTCCCGGGGATCGTAGCAGGCGTGGGTGACATTGCAGCGACCACCTCCGGAGATGCGGACTTTGGCTAACAGATGGGCTCCTTTTTCCAGAAGAATAACTGTGGCCTGAGGATTCTTTTCTGCCGCCGAGATGGCTCCGAAAAATCCGGCGGCACCACCCCCCGCCACCACGATGCGGGTAGCTTTCAAAGCTCGCGGAGTGCTTGGGTCATGGCCTGAGGCAAGGGATGGGGACCATCTCCTCCCAGGTCGAAATCGACCTTCTCCAAACGGCGGATCAAGGGCAAGACCTCGTGGCGCCCGATGGGTCCGCCGGCATTTTGGCAAAAATGGGTCCGGCAGCCGAAAGGTCGTGATTCATAAATCAGGCATTTCCCCGAATCGGTTTGAAGCATGGGGCAAGCCCCATCCGGACGCAGGGGCAAGGATTTTCGGCCGGTGGCCCGAAACGCCTGGGCGGCAAGGAGGGTTTCACCCCGGGTGAGTTGGGGAATTTTTCCGGTAAGCCGAAACTGGCAGCATTCCGTTCGGCTCAGGCAGTTTCTCTGGATAGGCCGGCTGGCCAGCTCCGCATAAACGGAACGGACTTCCTCAAAACATGCTGCATGGCGTTTCATGGAGAAATCGCCGAGCCCGCCCTTGGAGAGGGGCGCGAACCTGGGGTTAGGATTTGGGCCGGCCCAACTTGGCCTTGATGGTGATCGGCTCTTTGGGGTTGTCGCGGGGATCGCGCGGCTTGGCGACGATCTTGTCGGCAACCTCCATGCCCTCGATGACCTCGCCGAAGACAGTGTACTGGCCGTCGAGGAAGGTGGTGTCTACGACGCAGATGTAGAACTGGGAACCGCTCGATTCCCGCTTCGGGTTCACTTGGTCGCCTTGGCGGGCGGCGGCCAGGGAGCCACGTTTGTGCTTTTTCCCGATCTCGGCCGGGATGGTGTACCCTGGGCCACCGGTGCCGTGTTCCGACCGCTTGGCCTGATCCTTGCTAAGAGGGTCGCCACCCTGAATCATGAACTGCGGAATGATGCGGTGAAAGGTGGTGCCGTCGTAAAAACCCTCTTTCACGAGCTTTTTAAAGTTCTCGGCATGCTTGGGGGCGGCCACGGCGTCGAGCTTGATCACCATGACACCCTCTGGGGTGGTGAGGGTGACAATTTCTTCTTCCACGATCACGGGTTTGTCTTTCATGTCGGCGGTATCCTTGGGTTGGTTGGTTTCTTTTTCCTCCGCGGAGGCGGTGAAAAGGGCAAGGCTGAGGGCGGGAATCAGAAAAGAGAGTTTTTTAAGCATGTCGCAGAATGGTCCAAGTTGTTCCTCCGGCCAACACCGAATTTCCCGGGTCAGCATGGGTCCGCTGGATCATGGCGAGGGCAAGGACGTGGCCGGCGAAGAGGGTGAGGCTAGTGAGGGAGCCGATCGGTTTCGGGTCGTTCACGGAGGTGCACGTAGCCGGAAGGGAAAATGAGGGGCTGGTGGAAGAGGTCAGGGGGCATGCAAGTACGCAGAGGTGGCGGTTGACGTGGCCGACGCTGCGGAGCCGGGAGATCACCTCTTGGCCGATGTAGCAGCCTTTGGTGGAACTGATGGCGTCGGACTCAAAACCGGCCTCCGGAGGCAAGGTATCGGGTCCGACATCAGTACCCCACCCGGGAAGGCCGCGGGCAATGCGCACCGGCTCCCAATCCGGGAGGGGAGAGGACTGGGGGTTCCAAAGCGAGGAGGCCGGGATCCAAAGATCTAGGCCGGGTTCGCGAAAGCGGGCCGAGCTCAAGGAAATGGTCCCGGGGGGAGCCTCCTTTGGCATAGCGGTGGAGCCGGGAAGATGGGCGAGTCGATAGAGGTCGGACACATCTTCGACCGTGACATCATCGGCCACGATGAACTTTTCTAGCCGGGTGCGGAGGAGTTCTCGTAAGGGCGCGTCGGTCTCGACCCAAAGGGCATCGGCGGTGGCACCGATTCGGCAATCGGCTTCGAGCCTGCCTTTGGCGGTGATGACGGCGGATCGGGCGGCTTGCCCGGGCTGGAGTTTCTTTAGGTCTTGGGTGACCTGCCCGTTGAGGAAACGGATTCGGTCCTCGCCACTGAGCTTGAGCAGGGTGCGGGGCCCGGGCATCCAGGCGCCAACGGGTGCTTTGATCTTTTGCAGGACGTCGGGGTTCATCAGAATCGGTTGGTGACCGACGAACATTTCATGGATGAGGCGCTTCGCCAAGCCCACAAGGCTGCGGCCAAGGGGGAAGTGCCGGTGGGCGCGGTGTTGGTGATGGGGGGCCGGATTGTGGCCAAGGCCCACAATCAGGTGGAGGAGTTGAAGGATGCCACCGCCCATGCGGAGGTGCTCGTGGTGACCGCGGCGGCCGGCGAACTGGGGGATTGGCGGCTGAACGAGGCAACCGTGTATGTGACAAAGGAACCTTGTCCGATGTGCGCCGGAGCGATGGCATTGTCGCGGGTGAAGAGGGTGGTATACGGCGCGGCCGATCCCAGAATGGGGGCGGCCGGCGGCGCGCTGAACCTTTTGCAGTTTGAAGGCATGAACCACCGGTGCGAGGTGCGGGGCGGGCTGAGGGCGGAGGAGTGCCGGGAACTTCTTCGGGATTTTTTTCAGAAACAGAGGGCCGAAAACGGTGGCGGGGGAAAGTAAGAACGCCGTTCGCTGGCCCTTGGGGCCTAGGGTGGAACTGATCGAGGCAGGGCCGACCGGCCTGTATGCGCTCAACAAGCCCAGTGGAATTCGTTCGCAGCCCAAGGAAGGCGGCAAAGACCCGCAGGCATTGTTGACCTGTAGTTATTCGCTGAAGGATGAGGCGTATCACGTTCCGCCGGACAAGGGTGGGGGCAAGGTGTGGCTTTTGCATCGGCTGGATGCCGGAACTTCGGGGGTGATCCTGGTGGCTGACCAAGAGACGACGGCGGAGGAGGTGAAGAAGGCGTTTGCGGAACATCGGGTCAAGAAGACTTATGTGGCGTTGGTGTTTGGCTGGCCTAAAGAGAGCGAGGCGGTCTGGCGGGATCGGATCGAGGTGACCAAGGAGGGGGGGCGGGCCCGGGGAAAGACCGGTGCGGGGATTTGGGCGGAGGCGCGGATGAGGATCAGGGAAAAGTTTCAGGGAAAGTCCGGTCCGATGGCTCTTTTAGAGCTTCAGCCTAAAACCGGCCGAACCCACCAGTTACGAATTCAATGTGCGAACCGCGGGTTGCCGATTGTGGGGGATCGAACGTACGGGGAGTTTCAAAAGAACCGAGCCCTCAAGACCGATGTCCTTTTTCTTCATTCTGAATCGATAACGTGCCCCGTCGGTAAGGCTTTTTTTAAGCCCCATATGCCTCATCCTGAGGGGTTTAAGTTTTTAGGCTGAATTCATTTCCAAATCGAATCGATACTAGAATTTCAAGGTTCTGATGCTACGGTACTTATGTGAATCTTTGCCGAGTAGGTCTGCCCATATGCCTTCTTGGCATTTTTGGGATAATGTCCTCTTTTGGGCAGTTTGCCGAGACTAACGGGGTTGTTCGGATCGAGGCCGAGAATTTCACCAGTAGCGCGCCCCGCACAATCACTGGCGTCAGCTACGCTTGGACGATCGATTCTGCCACGCCGGGATTTTCGGGTACCGGTTACATCGAGGCCATGCCAAGCGACACCAATTCGGCGGCAACGGTCACCACTTCTTGGGAAACCACCAGTCCGCAGGTTAACTACACCGTCACTTTTTCGAACCCAGGAACCTACTATGTCTGGGTTCGGGGATATGCCGGAGATGCGTCCTCGGCGGGGGTGTATCTCGGCTTAAACGGGAACAGTTTAGGGAACCCTCGGATCGATCTGCAGCAGTACAACGTCTGGGTGTGGGGCAACACCGCAGCCGGTTCGACCAACTTGGTGACCATCAACATTCCCTCCGCCGGGACGTACACCCTGAACCTTTGGATGCGGGATGCTTGGCTGGACATAGATCGCATCCTCCTGACACGGAATCCCAACTTTTCCCCCGTACCGAACGTAAATTTTTGGCGAAACCAAAACATCTACCAGATCATTACCGACCGTTTTTACAACGGGGACACGGCCAACGACGTGGCCGGATTGCCCAACTTCAACGCCTCCAATGGCGGCCAGGCCCACGGAGGTGATTTCAAGGGCATCGAGCAAAAGCTCGATTACATCCAGGCGCTCGGCGCGACGGCCATCTGGATCTCGCCGGTGCTGAAAAACGCCAACGGCGATTATCACGGCTACGCCGCCACGGATTTTTACGCGGTGAACCCCCGAATGGGGACCTTGGCGGAGTTGCAGAGTCTGACCCGGGAGGCGCAGAAGCGGGGGATTTTGGTGATCTGCGATGTGGTGGTGAACCACGCTAGTACCTGGGTGGACAGTGGTGACGCCGGCTGGCCCAACTTCGTTTATCCGCCCGCTGGCTACAATCTGCGTTACAACTCCGGGGGCCAGCAGTACGCCGCACCTTTCGACAACGCCTCGCTCCAAGCCCAGTTCGGAAACACCAATCTAAACAATATTTTTCACAACAACGGGACGACACAGAATTGGAGCGATGCCACCCAGGTGGAACTGGGTGAACTACTCTCCCTGGACGACTTAAAAACAGAAACTCCCTACATTCGGCAAAAAATGAGGGAGATCTGGGCCTACTGGATCCAGACCGTGGGTTTCGACTCCTACCGACTGGATACCGTCAAGCATGTGGAGATGGGATTTTGGGATGACTGGTCTCCGGCGATGCGGGCGGTGGCGCAGGCTGCGGACAAACCAAACTTTTTCCAGTTCGGGGAGGTGTTTGACGGATCCGATGCCAAGGTCGGTTCCTATACGGGCACAAAAACCAGCGGCGTCTACAAAATGGAGAGCGTGCTCGACTACCCGCTCTATTACCAAATGGGCAGCGTGTTCGCCACGGCTACAGGCAATACCGGCCAGATCGAGGCTCGTTACAACAACCTGACCACCGCCAATTATGATGCCAGCTCCTTGGATTCGCTGGTCCTGAACCTAGACAACCACGATAACCCGCGCTTTCTCGCCGCCACCGGAAGTACCACGGCCCGGTTGGAAATGGCCTTGGTCTTCATGTACACCACGCGGGGCATTCCCTCGCTTTATTATGGCACGGAGCAGGATTTCAACGGCGGGGCGGATCCGGCCAACCGGGAAGACATGTTCGACGGGCTTTACGAGCAAGGGCCTTCGCTGGGTGACAATTTTAACATGACCCATCCGCGTTTTCAGTTGGTAGCCAAACTCAACAATCTGCGGCGGCTCTATCCCGCGCTGTGCACCGGCACTCATCATAGCCTTTGGGCGAACTTCGGGGCTCCCGGCTTGCTGGCTTATGCCCGCCGGATCGGAACCACCGAGGAGGTTTACGTGGTCATGAACACCGCGACCACCACCCAGACAATCGGAGCCCGCCCCACGATTCATCCGGCCGGCACCGTACTGGTGAATCTCTTCAACCCTGCAGAAACGGTCACGGTTGTAGCCGGCACGGACGGGATTCCCTCGATGTCGATCCCTGCCTCTTCCTTCAAAGCTTTCGTCTCGCAGGCCCAATATCAGAGCCGGCGGCTTCAGCCAGTGCTCAATGCGGCGACTCCCAACCACGATTCGACGGGTGTTTCGGTTTCCTCGGCTCTCTCCATGACCTTCAGCCAGTCCATGAATACCAACAGCGTGCAGTCCGCCTTTTCTACCATCCCTGCCACGACGGGAAGCTTTACCTGGAGCTCCGGGAACACCGTGCTGACCTATGTGCCCTCCTCGAATATGGCCGGCAACACGCTTTACCGTCTTCGGATCGCGAGCGCGGCCAGCGATACCAACGGCTTGGCGCTGCCGGGGGCTTTTGAATCGCGCTTCACCACCGGAACGGCATCGAGCCTGGCTCGGCCGTCCATCAACAGCGTCACTTCCGCCAACCTTACGGAAACCACCGCCACGTTAAATGCCACGGTAACTCCCAACGGGGCGGCCACCACCGTCTCTTTTGAATACGGTACGAGCGAATCGTTCGGCACGACCACGAGCGGCCAGAGCATTGGCAGTGGAAACTCGCCGGTGGCGGCTTCCGCGAACCTCACCGGATTACAGGCCAACACCACCTACTATTACCGGGCGGTGGCCACAAATTCCCAGGGAACCACCACTGGCACCACGCTAAGCTTTACCACCGCTACCGCCCTGCCGCTGGTCACTACCACCCCGGCCACTTTCATCGAGACCATGGGCGCGAACCTCAACGGGGACGTCAATCCCAACGGATTGGCCACTTCCGTTTATTTTGAGTGGGGGGATCGTTCCGATGTCCTTGGTAATGCCAGCGCGCGGCAAGCCATCGGCAGTGGCACGAATCTGCTGGGAAATTTTGCCCGCGCGGAAGGGTTGAGCCCTGATTCCACCTACTTTTTCCGCATCGTGGCAGTGAACGTGATCAATAACGTGACGAATAAAATTTACGGGGCCACGCTCAACTTCAAGACGCAGCCGGTCAAGCCCACGGTGACTACGTTGGGGGTCACCAATGCCACGACCACCGCGGCCACCCTGCAGGGAACCGTGAATCCCAACGGAAGTCCCGCCAGCTTTTACTTCGAGTACGGTTCAACCCTCTCGTACGGGTCTACCACTCAGGTGCAGAATGACCTTATCGGAACCAACAGCATCTCCCTCTCCGCGGCTCTGACCGGACTAAATACCGGGCAAACCTATTATTACCGGGCGGTGGCCTCCAACAGCTACGGGGTCTCATACGGAACGGACCAGAGCTTTGTCACGGGATTCCCGCCGCCCTCTAGCACGACCTTGGCCGCCACCAGCCTGACGACGAGCAGTGCGCAGCTCCGGGGCTCCGTGAATCCGAACAACTCCCATGCCTCCTTCTGGTTTGAGTGGGGTACGGGCACCAATTATGGATCAACCTCAAGGATCCTCGCTTCGGACAGCGGAGAGAGCCTAACGAGTTTCAGCATCGGGGGAGGCGGCACCGTGGCCAGTGGGACCGGGTTTGGTAGCTACAGCCGCTACTCGACGGGCACGGGGGCGGGCACCTTTTTAGCGGTTAACTCCTCCAACCAGGTGATCGATGGGGCGAAAACCTTTGGTGTTTATGCGGGCTCTGGAACTGGGATTTCCTTCCGCCGCTCGATCAGCACGACCCGGCAATTTGGCGCGATGACGGTGTCCGCGCGCTTTAACGTGGATAATACCAAGGGCTTCACCGGATTTAATTTAAAATCTGCCAACGGCAGCGGCTCCAGCGGTTTTAGCTCCGGGGAGTTGGTTTCTTTTGGTGTCGCCCCTGCCGGGGGTAACAACGGGATTCTTGTGACCGATGCGAGCGGCCAGCGGGTGCTCGATCTCGGGGCAGATGTGCGCAACACCATCCTCGATTTCAAGGTGGATTTCGATGCCCAGAGTCGGCGCTATGTCGTGGGAGCCAAGTTCCGGAACGATGCGGTGTTCAAAAAGATTTCCGGCACCATGAGCGGAACCGGGACGAACGTGACCCATATCGGGTTTGCGGCATGGAACAGCACGGGGGCGTTTCAGGACCTAATGTTTGACACTCTTGAGGTGAAGGGTTCTGCCCCCATGGGAACTGGCAGCAACCCCGTCACGGTCAGTAATGGACTTTCGGGTCTTTCCGCTAATACTTTGTACAATTACCGGACTGCGGGGATGAATCTGGATGGGGGAACTAGTTACGGGGCGAACACCGCCTTTTTCACCGGCACCGACCTCGCCCTTACCAGTTCTGTGACCGGAATCCCTTGGATCCGGGGCGCTGCCGGACAGATCGCCCTGACGATCAGCAATGCCGGCGCGGCCGCTTCCAGCGGAACTTTGACTGTCACGGCTAATCTTCCCTCGGGGCTAACCTCCATCGGCATGTCGGGAACTGGCTGGACCACGAATGCCGGTGGACTGACCTGTACACGATCTGACGCCTTGGCGGTTGGCGGCAGCCATCCGGTGATCACGCTGAATGTGGCGGTGGCCAGCAATGCCCCGGCCACCTTGCAGCCCGCTTTCACGATCAGCGGGGGAGGGGACGCGTATGCCGGTAACAATACGGTGACGAGCACAGTGACAACGATCTCCCCGGCCGACAGTTGGCGGACGCAGGTTTTCGGATCATCTGCCAACAGCGGGATCGGAGCCGACACGAACACGCCGGCGGGCGACGGGATCCCGAACCTAGTGAAGTATGCCTTGGGGATCACCAACGTGCTGACTCCAGCCACCAACGGGCTGCCGGATATGAAGATGACGAATAGTCGGCTGGCGTTGACTTTCAACCGGCAAAAGAGCGCCACGGACATCGTTTATGAAGTCCAGGCCGCGGGGGATCTGTTCGGGTTCAGCAATGCCACGGTGCTGTGGTCCAGCGCCTCCAACGCCTACGGCGGCGGCACAAATTCGTCTCAGGCTGTGACGGTGCAGGATACCGTCGACTCTGCCTCCACGAATCGTCGGTTTATGCGGTTGCAGATCAGCCGGCCCTGATCTTAGGCGCTTGTTTTCCTGTTTTTTCCTTGGAAGCTTCCGGCTCATGTCTTCGAACGGATCGTTAAAAATTGCCGGCGGGGTAGCAGGTGCGGTGCTGTTGTTGGCGGGAGTCCTGGGCTGGAAGGGAATCCTGCCTCCGAATGGAATTCTGGTCCTGGCGGGGTTGGCGGTGGGCGGCTTTGTAGCGGTGGCGCTAAAAGACCGCTGGAAACGGATCCGTTGGGGAGGAGGGGAGATTGAAATGAAAAAGGAGTCCAAACCAAACTGGCTGCGCCGGCTTTATGCCTGGACCCTCCACTGGGCAGCCACGCCCCAGGCGGTTCCGGCCCTGGTTTTTATCGCCTTTATTGAGTCTAGTTTTTTCCCGATCCCGCCCGATGTCCTGCTCATGGCCCTTTGCTTTGCCCATCCGAAGAAGTGGGCTCACTTTGCCTTTTGGTGCACGGTCGGATCCGTGGCAGGGGGTGTCTTCGGCTGGTGGATCGGTCACGCCCTTTGGGAAGCGGTCGCGCCTTGGTTCTTTGCCCATGTGCCCGGATTCACCGAAGCCACCTTTCTCAAGGTTGAGGGTTTTTACCAAAAGAATGCATTTCTTTTCATTCTCACGGCGGCTTTCACCCCGATTCCCTACAAGGTGTTCACCGTGGCCTCCGGGGTCTTTGCGGTGCCGATTCCCACTTTGGTCTCGGCCTCGATTCTGGGCCGGGCGGGGCGTTTTTTTCTCGTGGCGGCCGTGATCCGGCTAGGGGGCCCGAAACTCAAGCCCCACATCGAAAAGTATCTGGAAGTGGCGGTGACCCTTTTATTCCTCCTAGGGATCGGGGGCTTTATGGCGATCAAGTGGCTGAAGTAGGTAAAAATAGTTTGAACGTTTCCCCGGTTCGCCTGTCTATTCCCTTAGTTTTCAGTTCAGTCTCCTAGTGTTTGGCAAAGGGCGCGGGAAAAGTTTCCCGCGCCTTTTGTTTTAAATGGCTGTCCATTAGGCTTTTAGGTTATAAATATATTTTCTGTAACTTATTTATTGTCAAAGACATAAAAATTACCAATAGTTCGTACCGAAACCATGATCTCCCGGGTTACACAACATCATGTGGGATTACATGCCTCCCGGATGGCCGAGGATCTCCAAAAGGAAGTTTGGGGCTTCGCCCAAGCGGTTTCCGATGCCCAGCAGCAAAACTGTGCTGACAACCGGATGAACTACTGGAAAAGCCGGTTGGCCCTCTCGGTGGAACATGCCAAGGCCCGTGGCATGGAGATCCAGGAAATCGCCCACCAATGTGAACGCTCGCTATCCCGTTCCACGGGGACACGTCCTCTACCCAGCCAGGCCCTCTTTCTGATCGAAAGTTTCCTCCGCCAGGAGGGGATTCCCGCCCGGTTAAACGGGCAGACAGAATCGTTTCCCCGCCGCTAAGGCCTCAGAGTTACCTACCGGCCTCCCGGTAGCCGGTTTTTCGCATGGTCGACTCCCATCGGCTTGACCCTTTCGAACCTTCCGATCAGAGTGCGAGTTCATGGCAGCGGCATCTTTGGCAGCGGTGGAGGCAGAAGGGGTCGGCTACGCCTACGGGCGGAAACGGGTTTTGGACAACATCACCTTCCGCCTCGAAGAAGGGGGCATGTACTGTGTGCTCGGTCCTAATGGCAGCGGAAAGACCACCCTCTTTAAAATCCTCTCCACGATTTTTGCCCTGCAAGACGGGGAGATCTCCATCGCCGGTCGTAGCCTGCGCGAGTTTCCCACGCCAATCCGTCGCAAAATCGGGGTTCTTTTCCAGAATCCCGCCGTCGATATGAAGCTAACCGTCCGGGAAAATCTCCGGCACCACGGGCATCTTTACGGGCTGGAGTCCTACGACCTGGAAAAACGGATCACCAAGAATCTGGAAGCTCTTGGAATCGAGGATCGGGGAGGGGATTTTGTGGAAAGCCTTTCGGGTGGACTTCGCCGTCGCGTGGAGATCGCCAAGGCCCTGCTCACCCGGCCCAGCATTCTCCTCATGGATGAGCCCACCACCGGACTGGATCCGGCCATCCGCTCGGAGCTATGGAGCATCATCTCCGGGATCCGCAATAGCCGGAAACTCAGCGTCCTCTTCACCACCCACCTCCTCGAGGAGGCCGAACCTGCCGATGAGATTCTCCTGCTCGATCAGGGCCGCTGCGTGGCCTCCGGGCCGGTGGCGGAACTCCGCTCGTCCCTCGGCAAGGAATATGTCCGGCTGGGCACCTATCAGCCCAAGAAATTGGCCGCCAAAATCCGCCGGGAAGGGGAAGTCGAGACCGTCGCCGAGCCGGCTTCGGTCAAGGTCGTGCCCGTCCGAGGGTTGGCCGCACCCCTGGCGATCCGCCTTTGGCGCCAGTACGGCAAGGAGGTCACCTCGGTGACCCTTTGCCGGCCGACCTTGGAGGATCTCTTCATTCAAAAAACCGGAAGGCCTTGGTCTTCCTCTCCGGGGGAGATCTAAATCATGCTGAAAGCCGCCTACAGTCTGGCCTTGCGGGAAGTCATGCGTTTTCTCCGGCAAAAAAACCGGGTGATCGGTGCGCTGGCCACCCCCGTCATTTTCTGGTTTGTGCTGGGCTCGGGGGTCGGGCGGTCGTTGCTGGAGGCCGGCTCGCGAAGCCGGATCGACTACCTCTCCTACTTTTTCCCGGGCATCATCCTGCTGATCGTTCTTTTTACGGCCATTCTTTCCACCGTCTCAATCATTGAGGATCGCAAGGAGGGATTCCTCCAAGGGGTGCTGGTCGCTCCGTCCGGCTGGGCCGCCATTCTCTTCGGCAAATTGATGGGAGGAACGATTCTGGCGGTGCTGCAGGCGGTTGCCGTGATCCTTCTGGCTCCCTACTCCGATCATCATCCGGACCTGCGGGTGATCGTCTATCTCGTCGGCGTAATTGCGGTTTTGGCCATTGGCCTGACCGCCCTCGGCTTTCTCATCGCCTGGCCGATGGACTCCACCCAAGGCTTTCACGCCGTGATTAACCTCTTCTTTGTGCCCCTTTGGCTGCTGAGCGGCGCACTGTTTCCCCCTGGAGGGGCGGCGGAATGGGTCCGGGTGTTGATGCGATTCAATCCGCTGAGCTACGCCCATAACGCCCTGCAGGGCCTGCTCGTGACCAAACCGGGGATGCCGCTGCCAACGGATCTTTCCCATGATTTCTCCATCGTGATCGCGGTGACGCTGGTGCTGGTAATGGCCTGCGCCTTCCAGGTCAGCCGACGTTCGTGACCGAAGTGGCCCCGGCCGCTCCGGGCCCCCGACCCGCCAGTCGCCGCCTCACCACCATTGTCTGGACCCTGCTCACGCTTGGGTTGTTTGCGGTGATGTTGGGGGGGATGCGGGAGATGTGGCAGGCCTCCGAGAGGCACGACTTCCGCGAACTGCCGGTCCTAGGCCAACTGACCGACTTCCAGCTGATCGAGCGAGATGGGCAACCCCGCACGCTTGAAGATCTGAAGGGGGAAATCTGGTTTGCCGGCTTCTTCTTTGCTGACTGTCCGGGCCCCTGTCCCGCCTTGATCAGCCAAATGGTGGAGCTCTCCCGCGCCGTCGCCCGGACCAAAGGGAAAGTGCGGGTGGTGGCTATTTCGGTCGATCCGGAGACCGACACGCCGGAGCGGCTGCGGGAATACGCCAAGCGGATGGGGGTGGGGGAGAATTTTTGGCTGCTCACCGGGCCGCTCCCGGAGGTGTTCCGGATTGCCCGGGAGGGGTTCAAGGTTCCCGTGGAGGAGAATCCGCCCGAGATGGTGCCCCAGGCCGGCAAGATGCTGCACAGCACCAAGGTTGCGCTCGTGGACGGACAGGGCAGAGTCCGAGGTTATTATGACGGCACCGGGGGCGAACTTCTGGGGCGGGCTCTGCCCGATCTTGGCGCCGTGATGCGGGAGGCGGGAGAGGGGAACCGGCCATGACGTTTCAGGATTTGCCACTGCTCAATGCCGTTCTTAACTCGGTCACCGTGGTGTTGCTGACCCTCGGCTGGATCCAGATCAAAAAAGGCAACAAGGAGGCGCACCGCAAGCTGATGACCTCGGCCTTTCTTGTCTCGGCCCTGTTTTTGGCCGGTTACCTTCTCCATAAATTCACCGTGGGCCCGAAACTGTTTCCGATGCAGGGCTGGCCCCGTGCCGTTTACTTTTCGATCCTCATCCCGCACACGATTCTGGCGGTGGTGAATCTACCCTTCATTCTTGCGGCCGTCTGGTTTGCCTTCACCGGAAAGTTTGAG
>JBEANM010000007.1:0-17857 GCA_041165425.1 Verrucomicrobiota bacterium | reverse complement strand
GAGCCGTAGGCGGCCGCCACGGCCGCGGCATTGAGCGGGGCAATGATCTTTCGGAGAAAAGCATAGCCCGCCATGGGAATCACGAGCGCCAAGCCGAGAGCCAACCCAAGATCGACCAACACAGAGGTTTGGAAGCCGCTTTGGGCCAGGGCAAAGCCACCTTTCAGCCCAAGCGCCATCAACAAATAAAGAGCCAGAAACCGCGCCATCTGTCCCGGAATGGCCAGATTGGATCGAATCAGTCCAGCCCCTACCCCCAGCAGAAAGAACAGGATAGTGGGGTCGAGAAGTGCCTTGGCGGAAATCACGATTTACCGGAAATAGCCCGAATCCCGGCCTTGCCTAGCCATTACCAGACCCTGCGGATTACCCGGGATCAACAAGCCTAACTACCGGCGACCGCCGCCCGCCCGGCCAGCCCCTGCCGCCCGATCCGCCCCGCGATGGTTTCCGCGATCTTCATATCGTCCATCCGAGTAGTTGTTCCAATCCCTTCCTCTTCCCGCCGCTCCCCCGTACCCATAATAACCACCGCCAGCATAATAACCCCCGTAATAATAGTTATTGTAGCCGTAATAGGCTGGGTCGTTGGTGTCAGCCAAAACAACCAAAGGCCGTCGTGCCGGCACAACGACTTGCGAAAACCCTTCGGAAACAAAAAAACCAACGAGCAGAATAACAGCCGACCTCATCGTTTAAGCATGGCCTGCAACTCCAACCACTCAAACACTTTCCACCACCCCAATGGACCTGCGAAACGCCCTTTTGGGGCATCTATGGAGACGGGTGATTCCTCATGCTTGATTTCGGGATTAGTTATTTCGAATCATGGAAAAAAGCAATTTGTCGCAACTTAGGCTATCAACGGAGCGCACCTTTAAAGTTAACATTCCAGCAAAATTTATGAGACTCCACCCGCCGCCCAGAGGTCGAGAAGAGGGATGGGCCATTCTCCCCCGGGCAGCATTACGACGATGTCCCATCGGATAGAGAATGGCCGTTCACCATTTTGCAGAACTTTTCCCTCGCCATGGCGTGAACCTTCCATCCAAGGCTGATGAGGCTGGGAGACCTGCTCCAGTCATGAACTAGGACCCCCGCCAACACCTCTTTTTCATCAGACGTGAGATGCCCCATAAAGCCCCGGCCACAGGCTACGTTCTGAAGAGCAAAAAAGAGTCGGTCGTCCTCAATTGAACAGAATCTTCTTGGTATCGACCTTCTGTCATGACCCGGCCTTTGAACAGACCTTCGGTCAGGGATCTTCATACTATCTCTTCCCTCGATAGTTTTTGGTTGGGCGGAACAATGAATCGGATTGGGTTTTTGATTCATCTTTTTTGCAAGGCATAGAAATCATCCGTGCCCCCCAACGAACATTCATTTCGTTTGATCGTGCACCAGAATTCAGATCAGGGTCCCCATCCCAAGATGGCGGACTAACCGCATGGGTCAGGTCTTGAGCATTTCGCGTAGCATATTTTTGTCTTCGCCTGCATTCTGCTGCCCCAATTAACACCACCAATAAGACCGCAGCCACACATGCGCCTGGCTCCGGGACAGCGGTAATGAAGGTCATCCCGGTGGCTGCGTTGAAGTTGATCTGCGCCTTCAGCCCCGTGTCCCCAAAAATAATTTTGTCTGAAAAATTGTTTAGACTGACCGTGGAGTAGCCCGTCCAATCCGTAAAATTGGAGCTGGCGAAGTTGATCATGGCACCACTTCCGTACCCGGCGCCCAGGTCCAGATGGCCGCCACCGCCACCCGTCGCATAGTTCGACAGGTTGACGCTGGAAAAAATAAAATCGTTGCCTGTGGCCACTCCGCCACCCGGGGAGGTTACCAGTCCGGTGATTGCAGAATCCGCATCCACGCTCAGCGGCCCGGCACGATCAGCAAATCCCGACGTATGGATGCTTCCCCCCGAGAGGATGACCGCCGAGTCGTCACCGATCTGGTTGGCCTGTCCTAGCAGCAGTGTGCCCCCTTGGATCGCGATCGTGCCGGGAATCGTCCCTCCGGTGCCGTTGCCGGCCCGGTCCAGAACCAGCGTGCCTGCCTGGATGACCGTGCCGCCGCCATAGGTGTTGGACGCAGTCAATTGGAGTGTTCCCCCGCCCACCTTGATCAGGGAGCCCGGACCAGAAATCACCCCGGCATGGGTCTGGGTGCAGGCCGAGGTAACCTGGAAAGTTCCGGCGGCCCCAGCGGCAATCGTCACGGGGTTGGTGATCTGGAGATTGGTCAGGGCCAGAATCGTCGCATTGGAGGCGAAGGTGACGGATCCGACCCCTAAGGCACCGTTAGCTCCCAGCGCAAGGGTGCCGGCCTGCAAAATCGTCCCGCCAGTATGCGTGTTTTCCTTGGATAACACCGTGGTTCCCGAGCCGCTCTTGGTCACGGTGCCGCTTCCCGCCAAGGAGGCCGCCACGGTTCCTGCATTGGTCAGGAAAAACGCAGCCGCCGCCAACGTTCCGTTGGTCAGGGTTCCGGTATCCAGGGTCAAAGCCCCGTTGGTCCGGGCCAAGCCACCCAGATCGACCGTGCCCGCCACGATCGACAGGGCACCGTTGGTCGCCCCCAGGGTGCCCGATCCAGCCAAGGTCAGGGTTCCCGCGTTGACCGTGGTGCTCCCGGAGTAGGTGTTGGCGGCCGTCAGAAGAAGATCGTAATCCCCATTTTTGACCAAGCCGTTGGTTCCGCTGACCACGCCTCCCAGCACCATACCGGCGGAGCTCGCCTCAAATGTGATGTGACTGCCCAGGGTGATGGCCAGGTTAATGGTCTGGAGACTACCGGATTGGTTGGTGACGTTCCCGCTAAGGGTGATGGCGTTGCCATTTAAAACAAATGCACCCGCGCTAGCATCAAAGAGAATTCCCACAAAGGAAGTGCCCGCCGTCAGGTCATTGGTGTTCGTCAGCTTGTTGGTTCCGGCAAAAACCAAGTTGTCGCCCGCAACCGGTCCGGTATTTCCGGCCCCATTCCAGTTGTTCTTCAAAGACCAGGAGGTGCGAGCCGCCCCTTGCCCTCCCGTCCAAATGACCGTGGCCGCCTGGACGCCGGGCAGGAAGGAGACCCAGAGGCTCACCCAAAGGAGAAGAAAAAATGCTTTTAGGGAACGGCCTGGACTGGATTTGGTCGTTCCTCGAAGTAGCGGGCCTAAAAGTACGTCATGCTTGTGTTTCATTGGCGACCGATCTTGCTTTCAAGACCGAGTCCCAATGAACCATGGTTAATGCTGTGAAACCAAGATAGAGGGCTTCCCTATGCGGAAGTTCGGGGAAAAAGTTATTTTGTATTAGTCCCTGTGGGTTAAATTTTGTTTGCGGGTTAATCACCAAAGCGTAATTGTTTTGTAATGCTTTGTTTTTAAGATTAGATATTTTGGATTAGCTCCCCGTCCGGGGATTTTTTTTGGCAATTTTACAATCCTGCTGCCCGGATCTGATCTCCCCGGAAATCCCATACGCCATGAGCGGCCAGCGGGTTGTTTTATTTGGGGGGCTTGCGAACTGGATGAGCCCAGAGTTGGTTAAGGGTAATCCCGAATCCAGAAAAGGATGCCGAGAAAAAGGCATGCCCCGATCAAAACCAGGAACAACATCCAGCCGGACGAGTCCCCGATTTGATTCCGAGAATCTTCTTCCCGGTCAGGGCGATAGATCATTGGGCCGGTTTTGAAACTTTTTCTGGTAGTCGTGGGCATGAATCAATAATTCCGGCCCATGAATGCCGAGTTTCGAGGCGATATTCCGACGATGTGTCTTGATTGTGTTTTCCCGAATTCGCAGCACTTCGGCGATCTGCTTGTTGCTGCGCCCCGAGCCAAGCAGCTCATAAATACGGGCTTCTCTTCGGGTTAAAAGCTCCTCCCGGCTCGATGGGGCCGGGCTTACTGGAGTTTCACCCTTCGCGTCTCCGTTGAGCAAATCCAACAGCTTTTTTTCCAGGAGGGAGAAGGAACTTCGCTTGTTGATAATCGCATGAAAGTTGGATTCAAGACCCGGAGGGCACATCAGGGTCGATGTATGACCGGAAAGTACAATGATCCTGATTTTGGGATTTTTTTTAATCGCTTCACGGGCGACGGTGACACCATCACCGTCAGGCAGGCCGAGATCCAGAATTAAACACTCTGGCTGATACTCCTCACATGCCTTCACTCCATCATGGACACTCCTGGCCGTCGCCACAACACTTACACCTTGGATCGTGCTTAAAGCACCACGTAACATTTGGCTAAACATTTCATGGTCCTCAACGACGACGACCTTCATAAAAAGAAATTTGGTCTTTATTTTTTTTTAGTCAATTAGATATAGGGAAAACCGGCTGTTTTCCGATTTATTCTATCTTTTAACAGATTTTTTATCCTTTTAAGGATACCGCATTCGTAAGAAATCTTACTTTGTGCTAAGCCAATGCCAGAAATCCGCATAGTCGTGGCATTCATTCCACGTTTTCGATCAATTCCTGGTCAGTTTTTTAGCCCAAGTCGGTCACTCCGCCGCCTCAAACCAACCAGAATACCTCCTCTCGCATCCTAGGGAATCGCCTCGTAGGAAAGGGTGTGGCGTTCGTGGGTGGTCAAAAACGGAAAGACCGATGCCTTGTAGCGGTACTGCACCTGCCTGGGGGCCACCAACTCGCCCTCCAGCCTCTGGGCATGCCAGGAAAAGTCCACCTCCCGCAACTCCGCAAAGAAACCAAGGATCGGAACCAGCCGGTTCAGCTTCCCTTCGATCCGCAGGCAGGAGAAGTCCGCCTGGCTGACCCAGTATTTCCCCTGCATCTGGCTCATCACCTTCTCACGCTGGTTTTGGGGCTGTGCCTCGCCGCTGGGCTGGAATTCCAACACCGTGCAAGCCACGCCATCCAGGACCTCCTCCGGCCCCACCCGCCACTCAAACAGCGAACTCGAGGCCAGGATGGAAAAGGAGCCGATCGCCTCCTTTTTTGAATCCGCCACCTTAGAACGCTCCAGCTCGCGGGCGGCGGGATTTTGACCAGCACCCTGGACGGCGTCCCGGACCTCCTTCTCCATGTCTTCGACCTCCCCCTCCTCGCTGAGCTCCTCGGTCGTCTCGATGATGCGGAACTTGAGGGAATCAATCTCCCGGGCGAGCTCCGCCTCCCGGTGTTTGACCAAAAAGAGAATTTCCAGCGCCTGGGGTTCCGACTCCGCCAAAACAGACACCACCCCCACGGCCGCAATGCCAAGCGCTGCACCGATCAGCTTAAGGGATTGATTCCAAGTAAAATGGGACTGCTTTTTAATGTACCAATATATATCACATTTAGGATATCTATGCTAATTTGCTTCAAAATTTTATGCACTTTCCCCCGCACCTTTAGGGGGGCCTGAAACGGTTGTTTTAGGATTCTGTCGGGCCGTAGCCGCCGTCTTTGAGCATATGCCGAAGATCCACGATTAGTTTAGTGTCGAAGTCCTTGTGACGGGGTAAAGCAGCACCTCCCTTTTGCTCCCGATCTGGATTTTGACTTTCCCGTCATGTTGCTCCACGACGGAGCCGACCTCCCCGACCAGGAAAATCACCTCCTCCCACCGGATGTTGTGGCTGGTGGGATGGGCAAAGATTTTCTTCACCGTGTCCAAATTTTGGCTGTCGAGGCGCTTGGATTGGGGGGGTCAATCTACCCACTTGTGCGTTTTGACTTAAAATAAAACCATAGCCATCGAATCACCTTGGATAGGACTCTCCGCCAAGCTTGCCGCCTACAAAGTCCCAATCCAAATGCTGCTTACCGGAAATATCGCTCAATGAGCATGGACAGATACTATAAATTGCATTTTCAGTTTGTCGTGAATCGCCCACCCTAACTTTGTCAGGGCCGGGCGGGGACCCCAATCCTTGACGAGAATACCCACAAGTTTTTCCTGCTCCCTCGAGGAAAGATATCCGATGAGCCCCCTGCCCCGGGCGACGTTTTCAAGAGCAATAAACAGCCGTTCAGGGTCGATTCCACGCCATTTTCTCGCTACGGCCCTTCTGTCCGGGCCCAATCGCGGAACGGATCTTCTGTCACAACCACGCATATTACTCGTCCCCCCGGTAGCTCCTGATGGACCGGAAGGCCAATTCGGCCAGAAAGACCCTGCCCAGTTCCGTGAGGCAAAAATGACCGCCCCACCGGTCGACCAACGTTCCCATGAGGATTGATTTTTCCGAATCTAAAACGAAGTCCGGAACTCCATCACCGTTGCTCACGCAATTGAGGATAGCAAGCAAGCGACCGTCCTCGATATCCCCATAGTCGATCTGTGGAATGAGTTTTAGTTTCTCTTGGATTTGCATGATTACTTTATATGCATACCCTGAGTTCTACGTGAATGGTTTTGTTATAATTTGTGAATAAATAACCCGTTTTTAAGCCGAAGAGCCAGGATTAACCTGATTAGAGTACAAAAGGATACTTTATACTACTTCTTAGGTAAATACTATTATTTTTGTTTTTTGGTGTTTTATTAAATCCCTGAATCGGCGTTCGATTCATTAACCACTCCGTCCTATGCCCGGGATGGTTTCATGGGGATTATCGGCCTGTTTCGGGGGTACATCTCGAAGCACGGGCTTATTTCCTGGTGGTTTTGCTGGTTATTCTTCAGTGATCTGGTCGGTATTTTCCCGGTCTGAAATTGTTCTTAACCATCCCGGTTTTCGTTTCCGATAAGCCCGCTTCCTACTCACTCCTGCCTAGTCCTCAATTGCTTTCTCACCGTTTTCTCGAGTTTTATCGCCCCGGATTTGATCCGGTCCCGGCGGAGGTGGATGGTTGTCTTAGCCATGAAGGAAACAACACGAAAGATCCGGGCCGGCGGACGGGCTTTCGCCAAGACAATCTGCCGGAAAGAAAGGCGGTACCTATGAGCCTACTGACCAGATGGAGCTCCCTGGGTGAGCTCGACACGATGCGGAGGCAAATCAACACGCTCTTCGGGCGTTCCCTCATCTCAGGGAACGGCGAGGAACTCTTCGGCACCAACGAGTGGTCTCCCCTCGTCGATGTAGCCGAGGATGATCGGGAGTTTACCGTGAAAGCGGAGCTTCCGGGCTTAAAAAAGGAGGAGGTGAAAGTCACCGTGGAGAACGGCTACCTCCGCATCTCTGGGGAGCGGAAAATGGAGAAAGAGGAAAAGGGCAAGCGCTACCACCGGATCGAGCGGGCCTACGGTTCGTTCGAACGGGCCTTCCTGCTCCCGGAAGATGCCAAAGAGGACAAGATGACGGCCGAATTTGAGGGCGGCCTTCTCAAGGTCCACATCCCCAAGGAGCTCAAACCCGCCCCGAAGGCGATCGAGATCAAGGTGCAATGATCCCCACACCCCGTCTGGATCCGGAAGGATCCGGACGGGGTCCCTCGGAACGCAAAAATGTCAGGAGGTAAACCATGATATCCGCACTTTCCATCACCCCGCCCCGTGCCAACTGCACCGAGATCGGCCAGGCAGTGCCCGTTTTGATGACCACGACCAAGGTGGCCCTGAAGGGAGAGTTGCAGGTGCCCGCGCATGCTTCCGGCATCGTGCTCTTTGCCCATGGCAGTGGCAGTAGCCGGCATAGCGTCCGTAACCGGATGGTTGCCCGGACCCTGCACCGGGCGGGTATCGGCACGCTTTTGTTCGACCTTCTCACTCCGGAAGAGGAGATGCGGGATCTCAACAACGGCTTCCTCCGCTTTGATATTCCCCTGCTCACCCAGCGGCTGATGATTGCCGCTTACTGGCTCCACTTTCACCCCTTGGCGAAAGACCTGCCCTACGGTTTCTTCGGTGCCAGCACGGGCGCAGCCGCGGCCCTGCAAGCGGCCGCCGAACTAGGCACGGAAATTCGCGCCGTTGTCTCTCGCGGGGGTCGACCCGACTTGGCAATTCGACGTCTGCCGGACGTAAAATCTCCCACCCTACTTATCGTGGGCGGCAACGATGAGCTGGTCCTGAAGCTGAACCAAAGAGCTTACCAGTCGCTGACCTGCGAGAAGAGGCTCGAGATCATTCCCCGGGCCACCCATCTCTTTGAAGAGCCGGGTACCCTGGAACAGGCCGCGTCCCTCGCGGCAGACTGGTTTACCACCCACTTCCAGCCATGAACCATCCCCATATCCCCGGTGTGACAACGGCCCGGAAGACGACCCGATCCAAAAAGACGCAGGCTAACCATATGGTGAAAAGCAAATTTCACCGGATTCCGAAGGAGTCGAACAAAGCACCCTCCAGCCACTTGCTGGAACGACTGCGTAAGGACGTGGTGCCATTGAACCGTGATCCCTCGGCCTGGGATGCTCTCTTGCAGCGCACCAAAAAATGCCCTGTCGTCCTTCTCGGGGAGGCCACCCACGGCACCCACGAGTTTTACAAACTGCGGGCGGAGATCACCCGGCGGCTCATCGAGGAACAAGGTTTTAACGCTGTGGCGATTGAGGCGGACTGGCCGGACGCTTACCAGGTAAACCGCTACGTCCGCGCCATGGACGGCGCGAACTCGGTTCTTGAATCCCTGGCAGGGTTCCGGCGGTTTCCCCACTGGATGTGGCGTAACCGGGATATGGTTGAGTTTTTGGACTGGCTCCGCAAACACAACACCAGCAAGAGCAGGTCGGACCGTCCCGCCGGTTTCTATGGTCTCGATCTATACAGCCTGCACGACTCGATCGACGCCGTTCTGAACTATCTCGCCAAGGTGGACCCCGCCGCCGCCCGCCGAATGGTCCGGTGGTACGGCTGTTTCGAAACCTTTGGCGGCAACCCCCGCACCTACGGCTACCAGACCGGGATGGGGTTAGCTCCCTCATGCGAAAAAGAGGTGGTCCGGGCACTCCAGGATCTCCGCATCCGCAAGGAGTTCTACATGTTGCGCAACGGCGGGGCCTCGGCGGAGGAGTACTTCTGCGCGGAGCAGAACGCCGTGGTGGTCCGAGACGCGGAAAAGTACTACCGCACTATGCTCCGGGCAGACGTTTCATCCTGGAACATCCGAGACCAACACATGATGGACACCTTGCTTTCCCTCATGCGCCACCTCAACCAGATGGAGGGCCGGGCCAAGGTGGTCGTCTGGGCCCACAACTCCCACTTGGGCAATGCGGAAGCCACCCAGATGCACGAGCGGGGAGAATTCAACCTCGGCCAGTTGGTCCGTAACCACTTTGGGGACCAGTCCTATCTTGTAGGCTTTACCACCTACGAGGGCACGGTCACTGCCTCCTCAGACTGGGATGGCCCAGCGGAGCGAAAGCGCATCCGTCCGGCGCTGGAGACCAGTTACGAGTGTCTCTTTCACGAGGTGGGCGTACCTCGCTTCTGGCTGGAGTTCTCCAAGGACAAGCAAATGCGAGATCTAATGCGGTTCCCGCGACTGGAACGGGCCATCGGGGTGGTCTACCAACCGGAGTCCGAACGCCGGAGTCACTACCAGTTCGCGCGTCTAGCCGACCAGTTTGACGCAGTCGTCCATGTTGATCGGACCCGGGCGGTGGAGCCGCTAGAAAAGACTGTCTACTGGGAACATGGCGAAGTGGACGAAACCTATCCCACCGGACTTTGATTCAGCCATGCCCCTCACCCGTGATGTCAGCGGGAATATCCGGGAGCTAACGGCGGAAAATGTCCGCCGATTTCAGGGCTTGAGCTGCAAAGGTCCACCCCGCAGCCGCAAGCAGATCATCGCCATCGCCCCGCGAGCGGCCGACAAAAGCCGGTATTCCCGGAGACCTTCCTCAGCGCGAGCGTGAGGATTCAATGTTCCAGGCCGCCCCTTCCTCCTCGCCATCTTCACGGGCGTAGATCCTCACGAAATCCACCTGCAGTTTTTGGGGTAAGGCCGTTTCTTCGATCTCCCCTCCCCACGTCCCACCCAGCGCCAAGGTAATTATCAGGTAAAAAGGCTCCTGAAACGGGTTCCACCCGCCTTCGTCAGCCCGACTTACGCGGAAGGATCCGTACTCCTCGCCGTCCAAAAGGAATGAAATCTCTTTGGGGCCCCACTCCACCGTATAAAGGTGGAAATCCTCCTGCGGTGCCGCCTCATCGGTTTGATAGGCCTTAAACCGGTGCCGTCCGTCCTTCTGGAAGTGGACAGTGCCGTAGATATTTTCAGGCTCCTTGCCCACATGCTCCGCGATGTCGATCTCCCCACACGTGGGCCACGGCTTTCCTTGCAAATCTGCCACCCCCATGAGCCAGAGGGAGGCCCAGGTGCCCTTGCCTCTGGGCATTTTGGCCCGGATTTCAAAACGGCCGTAGCGCCAGCTGGCCTTGTCCCACGTGGTGATGCTACCGGAAGTGAACCCAACCGTCCCCTGATCCGGCGTCACAAATTCCTCCCGTCGGCATTCGAGGATCAAAAGGCCGTCCGCCTGACGGACATTCTCCGGGCGGTCTCCTGTGTAATACTGCTTCTCCTCGTTGCGGAGAAAGCCCTTCTCCGTGCTCCATTTGGAACTGTCCGGCGGCCCCTGCCTGGAGAACTCATCTGACCAGACCAACCTCCAAGGATCTGCCCGTAAAGGCATGGTTAAGGCCAACAAGATCCAGCCAACCCGGATCATGCCTCGGATTTTACCCAAGAGCCGATCCGGGTCGCCAGACCTGCTGCCAAGACGCAATCAGTGATCCGGGGTTAGTCCCTAGAGCACCAACGGCGATGGCTGCGGCCGTGTCCCCAGCACCAATCCCCGTCATCCAAGCGATGGCAGGTACCGTTGTAGCGCGGCACGGTCTCGCCTTTGGAATTGATCCTATCCGTGCAGTAGTCCCACTGGGGACGGGCGTGCAGTGGTAGAAGACTTCCGGAGGCCAGCAACAGCAGGCAGGCCAGAAGCCAGATTTGGGTTTTAGGTTTTGTTTTCATGGTTTGTTTGTCCTTTCTGAAGTCAGATCGGTTCAAATCTTGAAATTTCTGCCGTATGCACCCCCAACTTCCAGGCTATGGTTTCGAGGATTTTGGCTAACCGCTCCCTCTTGAGGCCAAGGATGCAGCCGATTTCCCTTTCCCCCGCCCCATTCCGACACAGGACATAGACCTTTTTTTCTCGGGCCGTGAAGGTCGAAATTCTTTGCCGGCGGAGCCGGTAAAGCAGGGGTTCCGGATCGGGAAAAATGCTTCGAATCTGTCTTTCCAGTGGATGCCATGGTTTCCGGGTATCGATGGTTACACAAGCTCGGCTCAAAAGCTTCGGGGAGGCGATGGCGGGGCTCACGTGGTTTAACAAAGCCGAAAAACCAGTTCCGGATCTCTCTTTGAGTATGTTTTGCCCATCCTCGTCCCATTTTATATCGTCCTCATCCTCGACGAAGAACGGGACTATCGGCTCTTCCTCTTGTTCTGGGATCAACTCCAGTTTTTGGAAAAAAGGCTGTCGCAAGGGTTCTGGGGAAAACCCCCGCCGCAAGGCGCAAAGGGCGTGCTGGAACCGCTCACACCAACGTTGGATACACTCGATTAGCTCCCGCAGGCCGTACGGAATCCGGAAGCCACGAGTGATCTTTTCACCGGGGAGCAAACCAGGCCCGCGCTGGCGGCACCGCTCAAAAGAGTCCAGCGAGGCATGCCGATGATAAGAGGCCCAGGAGGAATGAAGAGTGACGATATGCATAGCTTAGTTCTCCCCGTTTTTATGGCAGACCAAGTCGCAAAAAAGGATTTCGCCCAGCAGGCTGATGTGGACGGAGTGGCGTCCCGTGTGGTCTGTTTTCACATATACAATTCGAGCAGCCACAGCGGCTTTTTCATCCTCTTGCGAGCCCGGCGGCATTTCATGGTGGTCGAGGACGTGCTTAAGGATGCCGAGGAGATGGTCGTCATCCCAGTCCGAGTAGAGGCAAAGCTCCTGTTCATTAGCCAAGTTGGTTCTCATGAGAATAATTTCGGACGACCAAGGCCGGAAATGAAGGCGAACACCCGTTGATTGCCGGGATTTCGGGTAAAGATCCACCATTTTTAAGCACTAAGGATTAACCCAAATAGCGGGCATTTCTTTTATCTAATCCTTTCGGGTTAAGATATTTGCCGTTTTTCCCGTTTTTAACGAAGTCCAGTTGTGACACGGCAATGGATGGGGGAATCTGGAATCATGAAAACCACATCCCCTCAAACCAAAAACCGCTATCCCATACTCCGCTTTGGATCGATTCCGGATCGGAGACTTTTCCAAATCCTGCACTGTGTCTTGACCCTCAATGAACTACCTGAAGACATCACGAAAAATGAAAAAGCCTCCATCCTTTATCAACTGATTGAGCCCTACATTGATAGTGATGGCAGCTACTCCTACTACTTGACCGAATTCGGCGAAGGCTTCATGTGCGAGTTCCTTTTCCGGAACTACGACGTGCCGCCCTTGCTCATGGCGGCCTAAAGCTCCGGGCTCATTGTCACGAATCCTTCACCTTGGGATCCAACCTCACCTCGGGGCGTTGCCGTTTCGCAACGTACTGGAGGTCCAAACCACAACCCCACGAAACACGCCCGCTTGCTGGTGAGGACATCCTGAAGATGGTCTGCCTATAGATTAAACCTGCATTTTCTTTTGAATTTTGCATTTTTTTGAATTTTTTTCCAAAAAGATAGTTACTTAAGTTTTTACGTATTTCCTTATGTAGCCTTTTAGGAACAAAGGACGGCTTTTGTCCTAGTACATTTTTTATTATTTCGGCGATGATCAGAAATAATCGCAAACTAAAAAGTTCGGTAAATGGTCACTACATAAAAAAACATTCCTGCAACGACAAATGCCGCTGCGAGAAGATTACGGAGGGTCAGATGCACTATTTCCTCTGGAACATTTTGGTCTTTTCAGCCCTTCCAAGCGGTACGGCCCCAAGTGATCGCAACCTGGTTCTCTCGGCTAAACTGGTGTGCCGGGATTCGAATGGATCACGTAAATCCAGCCTGAAGCTCACTCCCAAGGGAGAGAGTTTGTTTATCGATATCCATCCAGAATAAGCGGTTGGCCGTGTTTCCTTCCAGATGGCACAGAGATCTTGATCGCCGATTCGTCCTGACACCGACTTAACCGAGTGTCCTCCCAATCCATCAGGGCGGTTTCCTTGGTTCATTCCCCCGTGAAAAGCCCCTGTTCCATACAAGGAACCTAGTTTGGCTTGGCCGCATCCAGGTTCGAGCTTGCCTTCCGAATCGCCCCCTCCCTCCACCCATAGCGGATGTAGTCCTACAAGGTGAATGGGTGGGATTTTGCTCTTACCCTCGACCAACCACCCCAGACCCAATCACTTTTACCCTTTGGGATTAAAGGACCCACCCGGGCTTTTTTTCAGCGGACCTAAACCACCTAATTTGACGTGGAATTTGCGCCCCCTCCATCCCGCCCCCGCGCTAATCAAATTCCGCCTGTGGCTAATGGGGATTTACCCCATCCGCTTTCAATCGGACGGGGTGGGATTTGAACCCACGGTAGGGTTGCCCCTACTCCTGATTTCGAGTCAGGTACATTAAACCGCTCTGCCACCCGTCCGTTTTCGATCTTAGGTTCCCGGGGGATTAGCTCAAGCCTACCTCTTAAGCCAAATACCCAAGCCCTTCGGTTGACCCTTGCCCTAACCAAGGCTTAATCTCAATTTATGTCTGATCCCCTCGCCCACGCCAAACTACCCGCCTCGGGTATCACGGAAACTTTTAGTGAAGAAGCTCGCTCAGCCCTTGCCGGGTACGGTGAATTTATCGCGGTCGAGCCCCCCGAAAATCTTGTCCCCGAAGGAGGAGAGCTAAATCGGCTCTACATCATCGCCACTGGAGAGCTTTCTGTTCGTCGCCAAGGGCAGCATCAGGAGGTTGAATTGGCCCGCCTCAAGCCCGGGGACACCTTTGGAGAGATTTCGGTTTTTGACCCTGGCCCAACTTCCGCCGCCGTACGGCCGACCCAGTCCTCCATCGTCTGGGGCATTTCCTGGCCCCAGCTGGAATTCCTCATGAACAACAATCACCAGTTGGGCGGCATGTTTCTGGTGGGCTTGGCCACGATTCTTAGTCGGCGGATTCGGGAAATGAATCGCAAGTACGTGGACGCAGCCCGCGTCTAGCCCTATCCGACGCTTTTTAAGCCCCACAGCCCAACCCCACCCACGGGATTGCCCCAAGGGTCGGTTCCCTCCACAATAACTTGATGCAGCAAATGGAGGTAAAAAGGGACGGTCTCGGCACTTTGATCTCCTTTTCGGGACGGTTGGACACCGTGGCTGCCCAGGATCTCCGGTCCCCTCTCCGCTCGGAAATTGAACGCCTACCCGCAAGCATGACCTGCAGCTTCCGCGATGTGGACTACATCGGGTCGGCCGTCCTGCGGCTTATCTTTGAGGCCGCCCGCGAAATGCAGCGAAGGAACGCCCGCTTCCGGGTGGTCGATTGCCCTCCTGAGATTCGTCGGGTTTTTGCTTTAACCGGCATGGATCATTTGGTGGAGGGTGGTCCGGGACCCAACTTCACCCATGAGACCAAGGAGGGAGTCCTGCGGATCTTTCTCAATGGCCGGATGGACGCTGTCCGCGTGGGGGAAATTCGTGAGGAGGTGCGCCGCTTGGTTCAATCTCACCGGGGGTCGGTCCGTTTCGAGGCATCCGCCGTCCCCTACGCGGCTTCAGCCTTTATCCATCTTTGCATCGATGCCTCCAAGGCGGCCAAAGCGGGCGGAGGAGATTTCGGCCTGGAAAAGGTCGCGACTGAGGTCGCGCAGGTCTTCCGCCTTTCCGGACTCCAGTCCCTCCTTCTTTCCTCCCAATGAAGCAAAAGGAAGTCCGGATCACCGTCAAAAATCGTATCGAGGACCTCCTTCGGGTGAATGCGGTCTTCGAGAGCTTTGCCACCCAACACGAAATTGGGGGCCGCCTCCGCTACCATCTGCTGGTATCGATCGAGGAAATCCTGACCAACATCATCAAATATGGTTTCGATGAGGAAGGAATTCACCCCATCCACGTCACCTTCCGCCGGGTGGATGACCATATTGAAATGGAATTCGAGGATCGCGGTCGAGAATTCAACCCTCTGGAGGTGGCAGAACCCGATCTGGAGACTCCCATTGAAAACCGCCAACTAGGCGGATTAGGCATCCATCTGGTCAAAAAGATGGTCGACGTGGCCACCTATCGGCGTGAGGGTGACCGAAACATTTTGCTTTTAAGAAAATCCCACTCCGCCGCCCCCGCGGCCTGACCCATCGGTCAATTCCTGGTTACTTGACCGCGTCGGTCTTGGAGCCGTGGATCACGAAAAGAGCGGAAAAGCCGCTGATATCGAAAACCTCTTTCACGTGAGGCTGCAACGCCGCCAAAGCAATCGTCCCGCCCGCCGCCTTCATTTTTTTGACTGCCAAAAGAAGGGACCGTAGGCCGGCACTACTGATGAAATCAAGACTCGCACAGTCGATGACCAGTTTCTTCTCCCCCTGATCAATCGCCCCGACCAAGGCCTGCTCCACCGAAGGGGCGCTCGTTGCATCCACTTTGCCCTGCAATTGCACCACGGTGGCTTTGCCTTCCTTGTTTGTGTGAATTTGTACGCTCATGAAATTACAATCCCGCAACCCCATCCCACTGTCGAGCCACGATTTCCCGGGAATGACAGCTTCCCTTGCCCGCGCTCGGATCCACCCCGATGATGGTCGTTCATGTCTGAAGATCCTCTTTTGGCGCACATCCGCAACGTTCCTGACTACCCCAAAAAAGGAATCCTTTTCCGGGATATCACTCCGCTGCTGGGTGATGCCCGAGGACTGCGAGACGCTTGCTGGCGGATGGCTTCCCCGTTCGAGAGCAACCCACCAGAATTCGTCGCTGGAATCGAAGCGCGGGGCTTTATTCTAGGAGGCATCGTGGCTCATCTGCTCGGCGCCGGATTCATCCCGATCCGCAAGCCAGGAAAACTCCCCTCTAAGTCGGTCAAGAGGGAGTATGCGTTGGAATACGGCTCCGGCACTCTGGAGCTCCATCAGGATTGCGTGAAAAAAGGACAGCGTGTTCTTCTCGTGGATGATCTGGTCGCTACCGGGGGGTCCGCGGAAGCCGCGGTCTTGCTACTCCGATCTCTCGGCGCGGTGGTCGAGGCGGGCTCGTTTCTGATTGATCTGCCGGACCTAGGGGGGAGGAAGAAATTGGAATCCCTCGGCCTACATTTTCACGCTCTACTCTCCTTTCCGGGCGAGTGATCCCGACCCGTCGTTTCGGAAGAACCGGCCTGGCTATGCCAGTGCTGACCTGTGGCGGCATGCGCTTTCAGCATCGTTGGGAGGAGGAGCCTCCTCAACCCATTCCCTCGGATAATCAGGCGAATTTGGAGCAGATTGTGGCCCGGGCTCTGGGGTTGGGCATACGGCACTTTGAGACCGCTCGGGGATACGGCACCTCGGAAGCGCAGCTCGGGCCCATTCTACAAAAGATCCCTCGGGATAATTTCCTCCTACAAACGAAAGTGGCTCCGGCAGCCGACCCCGAAGAGTTTGAAAGGGGTTTTCGAATCTCACTCTCGAAGCTGGGACTTCCTTGGGTCGACCTTCTTTCGCTACACGGCGTGAATGACCGCGAAACCGCGGACTGGTCCCTGCGTCCTAGCGGATGCCTCGAGCGGGCCCGGCGCTGGCAAAAGGAGGGTCTTTGCCGCCATGTTGGTTTTTCGACCCACGGGCCGCCCGACCTGGTGGAAGAACTCGTATCCGGAAACCGCTTCGATTACGTGAACCTGCACTGGTACTATATTTTTCAGGAGCACGCCCGCTCATTGGAGGCCGCCCAAAGAAACGATATGGGTGTTTTCATCATCAGCCCAAACGACAAGGGGGGCATGCTTTATCAGCCTCCGGAGAGGCTGAGGCAGTTAACCTCCCCGCTTTCCCCAATTACCTTTAATACCCTTTTCTGTTTACACCGCCCGGAGATTCACACCCTCTCGATCGGGGCCGCCCGACCTTCCGATTTTGATGAACACGTGGCCGCGTTGCAGAGATTGCCGGAAATAAGAGATCTTCTACCCCCCATTGAATCCCATTTACAAAAGTGCTGGAGGGATGCCCTGCCGGAGCCTTGGTGTTCTTCTTGGGATCAAGGTCTACCCCATTGGTCGCAGTCCCCTGGACAGGCCAATCTTCGGGAAATTCTACGCCTGCACAACCTGGCCTTGGCCTATGACTTGGTGGAGTACGGCAAAATGCGCTACAACCTGCTCGGGCAAGGTGGGCATTGGTTCCCAGGCCAATCCTTGGGCGCTCTTTCCGCCGATGATCTCCGTCCTGCCCTACAAAACTGTCCTCATCCGGAGGAAACCCTTCGACGTCTCTTGGCCGCCCGCGACCTTTTTGCCAGCGAGAAGAAGCATCGTTTATCTTCGGCTTGAGGCCGGGTCCCCATAGGAAGGCCTCCCCAGGTGCCTCTGGAGGGATTCTTACCGCAGACCCGCCGGCAGCAGGATCAGGAACGTCTGCGCCACCAGTAGGCTGGTGACATAGAAAAAGGCAGCCTCTTCCCAGGGCATCACCCCGCGTATCTTCCACCCCGTGATCTGCTCCTCGTCAAAAAACCAGATCCCCTTTCCAATCGCGATCCAGTCCGCCACGCAAAGGTAGGTCCCAATCACCAAGGTCGGAACCAGCACCTGTAGCCAGTAGGTCAAAAGGAGGGGCCCCCCCACAATCCACTGGACCCCTACCACGGGCAGAAACCAGTAAAAGAGATGCCAGGCGTAATGGATCCGGGGCTCTCTTCGTGGCCACTCTTTTAAGGCGATACCCAGGGCCGCCCAAAAAATCAGCAAAATGGAAATGTGGCGCAAGACCGAAGGATCCCCAATCCAGCGGGCCGGTGGTGCCCCGCTGGGAGGCTCCACCCAGCGCA